>DATAZJ010000645.1:0-3200 GCA_036272115.1 Rhodopila sp.
GATCGATCTTGCCGGGCGCCTTGCATCGACTGAACTAATGAGACTCAGTCGAATGAGGCTTGGTGATGCGTTCCATCAATGTCCACCAGGCGAAGACCCATCTGTCCCGGCTTATAGAAGAAGCCGTCAGGGGTGAGCCGCTCATCATCGCCAAGGCCGGCAAGCCGCTGGTGACGGTGACTCGGCGAATGAGCCGCTGTTCAGCGCGGCCGGCGTTTGGCAGATAGGGATCAAATTCGCGCTGGGCCGTGAGGATTTGACCTGCCATCCGCGGTTGCTGCGGGGCGAGCTGCCGGATCACGGATATGCCGAGCTTTCCGTCGCCGGCCAGCACGCCAACGCTGTTCTGGCGCTGCCGGGGCTTTACCGGGACCCGTTCGAACGGATCGTGATCGCGCGGTCGACCGTCGAGGCGATCACCTAGCTGACGGTCGATCTGCAGGTGGCGCAGTATTAGGGCTGGTGCGGCAGGTCTGACCGCGTCGGGCGCCGTACGAGAAGAGCGCTTAGCCCCCCAGGATGGTCCCCACCTCCAGCCCCGCCTCGGCCGCGGCGACCTTCTTGCCGCCGTCGGGGCGTATCCGGTGGACCTCGATGAAGCCGCCCTGGCCGTGAATGACCAGGCTGGACCCGGACTGCGCGACGACCTGACCGAGCTTCTTGCCTTTGACCTCGGAGAAGGTGCGGGCGATGCGTTTGGTGGATTCGAACAGGAACAGCTTCTTGCCGTCATGCGTCGTCCAGGCGCCGGGGGAGGGGTTGCAGCCGCGGATCAGGTTGTAGGTCTGGTCGACGTGGGACGCCCAGTTGATGTGCGACTCGGCGTCGCGGATGATGCCCTCGTAGCCGGCGGCGGGTTCGTACTGGGCGATCGCGGGGGCCTTGCCGGCGACGACGAGGTCGGCGACCTCGATCAGGCCGGCGACGCCCATCGGGAAGATTTTCCCGAAATACAGCGAGCCCATGGTGTCCTCCGGCTCGATCGGCACCGCTCGGGTCAGGATGACCGGGCCTTCGTCAAGCCCGTCGGTCGGGCGGAATATGGAAAAACCTGTCTCCTTGCGGCCGAGGATGATCGACCAGCTCATGGACGAGGCGCCGCGATGCAGCGGCAGCAGGCTGGGATGGAACTGGATGGTGCCGAACTTCGGGATGTTGCAGAAATCCTGCGGCGCGAACTGGGTGACGTAGGCCATCACGCCGATGTCGGCTTTGGCGGCGCGCAGGGCTTCCTGTGCTTCGGGATCGGTCAGCCGGGGGAACTGGTGGGTGGGGACGCCGGCGGCTTCACCGGCCAGGCGCAGCGGGTCGGGGCGGCCTTTTTCGGGGGCGCAGAACACCGCCGCGACGTCATCGCCGCGGGCCAGGAACGCTTCCAGGGTGGCCTTGCCGAAATCCTGCTGGCCGATGATGGCGACGCGCATGCGGTTCCTCCGTTTCTTGTCGCCCGATCATGCGGCGGCGGCGGGTGGGCTGTCGAGAGACCGCCTCCGGCTACCGCGACTCATGAACGGGTCGCAAATCCGTGCTGGCTGCCCATACGCGGCCGCGAACCGACTGACGCGGCTCTTCGTGGGTGACCGACGGGCACGCAGGTTCGATCGCCGTCGCGATCAGCCGCCGGCTGACGGGGCCCGATGCAACGGCAGCCGCACTCTTGGCACCGGCGGAACCCCCGGTTACACCGACCCGAACGCAGGAGAGATCACCGCATGACAGCAGAAGACACCGTCGTCACCAGCCGCGACGGCAGGGTAGGGCGCATTCTGCTCAACCGCCCCAAGGCGCTGAATGCGCTCGATCTGGAGATGATCAGGGCCTGTGCGGCGATCCTGGAGACGTGGCGGGAGGACCCGCACGTCGATGCCGTCGTGATCGAGGGCGCCGGCGACCGGGCGTTCTGCGCCGGCGGCGATATCCGTGCCCTGCGCGATGGCCAACTGTCCGGCGACCGCACGGAGGTGGACCAGTTCTTCCGCGAGGAATACGCGCTGAACCTGACCATCGCCACCTATCCGAAGCCATATATCGCGCTGATCGACGGCATCTGCATGGGCGGCGGCATCGGCCTGTCGGTGCATGGACCGTACCGCGTCGCCACCGAACACGCCGGGTTCGGCATGCCGGAGACGATCATCGGCTTCTTCCCCGATATCGGCGGCACCTTCCTGCTGCCGCGCCTGCCGGGCGAACTCGGCACCTATCTGGGGCTGACCGGGCTGCGGGTGAACGGTGCCGATGCGGTGCATGCCGGATTGGCCACGCATTTCACCCCACGCGCGCGGTTGGCCGACCTGTCCGCGGCGCTCGCCAGGGACGGGGTCGCCGCGCTTGCCGTCTATAACGAAACCCTTCCGGCGTTCTCGCTGGCTGCCCATCGCAGTGCGATCGATCATTGTTTCTCCGCCGCCACGGTCTCCGACATCGTCGCCCGGCTGGAAGCCGAAGCCGCCGAGTGGGCGGATGCCGCGCTGAAGGCGTTGCGCCATGTCTCCCCATCCGCGCTGCACTTCACCCTGCGCGCGCTGCGGCGGGGCCGCGACCTGACCCTGAAGCAGGCGCTGGACGCGGAGTTCGCACTGACCCGCACCACCATGGCCTATCCCGATTTCGCCGAGGGCGTCCGCGCCATGGTGGTGGACAAGGACCGCAAGCCGGCCTGGCAGCCGGCGACGATCCAGGCGGTCGACCCCGCCGTCATCGACGCCATGTTCGTGGGCTAGTATCGCGCATCGGAGAAGCGCGATACGTCGCAGGTTTGTCTGAGTGACCGATTCACGCGGGAAATCGCGGTCACTTCGTGACTCGCGCTTTACCGCGATCGGGCACCAGTATCGCGCATCGGAGAAGCGCGACACGTCGCAGGTTTGTCTGAGTGACCGATTCACGCGGGAAATCGCGGTCACTTCGTGACCCGCGCTTTGCCGCGATCGGGCACCAGACCGCGATCCGCTCGGGTGGAATCACTCGAGCGGTGAGTCGTGTGATCAGATAACGGGATGGTTCCGATGGCATTGGTTGTTGGCAGCCCGCGTCCGGGTCAGGCGCGCGCCACCAGCACGTCTCTCCGCGAAGGCAAAAACGTCTCTCCGCGAAGGCAAAGAAGACCCAGCGCAAATAAACGCGGATCAGCGATGGGAGCCAACGCGATGGAGCGGTGTCCGCGAACGGAAACCGCTTCCAACACCGCTGTTGTGCGC
>DATAZJ010000646.1:0-3870 GCA_036272115.1 Rhodopila sp.
CACGTCGCGCTGACCCAGATGCAGGTTCGCGCCGTCGATATGATCGGCGAGGAACGAACAACTGACGCAGCCCTCACCCCATCCCGATCCAAACATGAAGTGCCGGACAATCAGTTGGCTATGCGAGCCAAACAGGCCCGACAGCGTCTCTCGCCCGTCGGGTCCATCGAATTCGTAGCGCTTCGTCACCTCCACCCACGGCAGGGTCCGGCGTTCGGCGCTGAGTTCGTCACGCAGCCGGGTCAGTTGTTTCTCCCGAACCAGATGCCGCTTGCGGGCTTCCGTCCACTCTTCACGCGAAACGACCGGATGGGTCAGCATGGGCGGATCCTCCTTGATGTCAGGTTTCAGCCAGATAGGCGTCGAAGCGGTCGAAGCAGCCCGACCAGCCACGATGGTTGCCGTCACGCGACGCCGCCGATTCGAAGGGTGCCTGGCGCAGCGTCAGTTTCGTTGCACGCCCGAGGTCCTCGAACTGGATCGTCACCAGGGTTTCGCGCCCCGGCAGGCCGTCCGGACCGTCCCAGGCCCACGTGAACACCAGCCGCTCCGGCGGCACGATGTCCTGGTAGATGCCGCGTTTGGTGTGGATAGTTCCCTCTGACGAGCGCATGCCAAGCCGGTACGCCCCGCCGGGACGCACATCCATCTCGCACGTCAAAATCGCAAACCCCGCCGGACCCCACCAAACCCCCGCCCGCTCGGGATTTGTCCAGGCGTCGAACACCAGCGACCGGGGGGCCTTGAAAACCCGCGTCAGGATCAAGGTTTTATCGTCGGCAAGGTCAGTCGTGTCCACTGCCCCCTCCTTCCGATTGCAGATGAGACAAATACCCGTCCAACCGATCGAAACTCTGTTCCCAGTAACGCCGGTAGGGTTCCAGCCAATCCGCCACATCCTTCATCCTGGCGGCATGCAGCCGGCATGGACGCGTCTGGGCGGACCGGCCGCGCGTGATCAGTCCGGCCTGCTGCAGAACCTTAAGGTGCTTGGAAATGGCCGGCAGACTCATCGCGAACGGCTGGGCCAATTCGGTCACCGATCTCTCGCCACCAGCCAAACGTGCCAGAATGGCCCGCCTTGTCGGGTCGGCCAGGGCCGCGAGCGTGGTGCTGAGGGCGTCAGGTGGCATCGAATGTTTAACCAATCATTTATTTAACTGGTAGGTTAAATATACCGCGTCGATCCGATGGTCAAGATGTCTGGCCAGCGGTCAGAACAAGAGCCCTCGATTGAAAGGCCGGTCGTCACGAACCATCGGCGACCGCCTCACCCGCAAATCCGTGTCTGCCGCTTCCGCATGGATCGTCGGAACCGAGGTTGAACCCGGCACCGTCTGTGCTGGCATGTCCTCCTCACTAAACGCAGAGAACGCGGAGCGGGGCGCAGAGCGCGCCGAGAAGAATGTATTGGGCCTATCGGCCAACACACGTATCGACCGTGCCCCCGAGGTGTTTTTTCCCCGGGCCACGCGATCCCTGCATCGGCGATCCGCAGACAAGACGAATACGGACCTTCAGGCGGCAACGAAACCTGATCGGTCCCGTCAACGATGTTCGGTGTCGCAACCCGAAAGCCGCGTATCCGGCAGGGACTGTCGCCGGGCCATGACGGCTTGGATGTGGCAACGACCTGACGCGGTTGGTATTCGGCGTCGCCTAAGCCGCCGTTTCCGCAACCGGTCGCGCCGGCGGCAACCATCGCTTCCGCCGCAGCATCAGAAACAGCCACCGCCCCCGCAACATGCTGAACGCCAGCAGCAGCGCCATGCTCACCATACCAAACACCGAACGGACGGCCATCGCCTGAACCATCGGCATCATCTGGCCAAGAACCAGGTACAACCCCGCCTTGGCGAAAAAATACGCCGCCCACATCAAGGTAAAAAGCTGATAGAACCGAATGATATCGGGCCGCTTGGGAAACGGCTCACCGTGCTGCTGCTCGGCGATCTCCATCGCAAGCGGCCGAGACCCGCGCGCACTCACCACCAGCATCACGCCGATGACGATGTTGGTGATCACAGCCTCATATTTCAGCATGAACGGGGTGTTGGACACCAGGTCGATCGCGCCAAATCCCACGGTCAGCCCGCTCGTCAGTATATACAACCGGGTAAATTCCAGGCCGCGCCACCAGCGCCACAGGCTGTCGATGATGATGACAACCACCGAACCGGCGATCGCGGCCTTCAGGCCCAGCGTCAGGTCGAGCCCCCAGAACGCGATCAGAGGGCCAAAACCCGCTATCACCCATCCGATCACACCGATCAGGCGGTGCAGCATGGTCCCCTCCGATTGTCACGGCGGCGACCTTAAAGCACGAACGCCGTCCGCGATGCTACGCCCGGGTCACCTGGCGACGCAGCAAAACAGCACCTGCGCCCTACCGCCCCCCACGCGGATCCAGCGCATCCCGCAGCCCATCCCCCACCAGGTTGAACGACAGCACGCACAGGAAAATCGCGATCCCCGGAAACACCGCCAGCCACGGCGCCTGAGTCAAAAACCGCTGCGCCGCGTTCAGCATCGACCCCCAGGACGGGTCCGGCGGCTGCTGCCCCAGCCCCAGGAACGACAGCGACGCCTCGGCGATGATCGCCGCCGCCAGCGACAGGCTCGCCTGCACCAGCACCGGTGGCACGATGTTCGGCGCCACGTGCCGCACCGCCACCCGCAGGCCGCGCGCGCCCAGCGACCACGCCGCCTGCACGTAGTCGGCGCTGCTCACCTCCAGCGTCGCCGCCCTGGCCACCCGCATGAACCGAGGCGCCGTCGACACACCAATGGCAATCATCGCATTCGCCAGGTCGGGCCCGAGGAACGCGGTCAGCGCGATCGCCAGGATCAGGAACGGGCAGGCCAGCATCGCGTCCACCACCCGCGACAGCACCACATCGATCCAGCCGCCGGCAAACCCCGCCAGCAACCCCGCCGGCACACCGATCCCGGCGGCGATCAGCACCGACACCACGCCGGCCAGCATGCTGGCCCTGGCACCGAACAGCACCCGAGACAGCACGTCCCGCCCGTCCTCGTCGGTGCCCATCCAATGGGCGGCGGACGGCGCCTTGCGGATCGCACTCCACGACGTCGCGATCGGATCGAACGGCGCGATCAGCGGCGCCAGTATCGCCGCGGCAGCGAACAGCCCGATCACCACCAGCCCGGCCACCGCGGCAGGCCGGCGCAGGAAGCGGCCGACCGCGACCCGACCCGGAGTGCGCCCCTTCGGCGCCACCAGTGTGGCCTGGGCCGTCATGAAATCATATTACCATAAAGTTCTAAAAACAGAACTCTAAAAAAACATATAAAAATTACGTCAAAGAAAGAAATAAGACCCAAAACCAACCGGCGTTGTCGTTGACCCGTTGATCGTCCCCGTCCGTCATGCCGACGGAGGTCGGCATCCACGCCTTCCACACATAAAAACAAAGGCGTAGATCGCCCACCCTCGCCCGCCATGACAGTCACACGGCGGTGCCAAAAGCTCGACGACAAGGCCGCCTGATCAAACCAGCACATGCTCATTCAGGCACGCCTCAGCCGAGGATTGATCAGCACATACAAAATGTCGGCCAGCAAATTCAGCAGGATGAACAGGAACGCCGTCACCAGCACCACCCCCTGCACCACCGGATAATCCCGGTTGAACACCGCATCCACCACCATCTTGCCGAAACCCGGTATGGAAAACACCTGCTCCGTCAGCACCGCCCCTGACAGCAGCGTGCCCAGTTCCAGCGCCCCCAGCGTCACCACCGGGATCAGCGCGTTGCGCAGCGCATGCCGCAGGATCACACGCGACTTCGACAGCCCCTTGGCGCGCGCGGTGCGGACATAATCCTGGTCCAGCACCGACAGCATGGC
>DATAZJ010000647.1:0-4335 GCA_036272115.1 Rhodopila sp.
GACCCGCCCAGCAGGTAGCCGCCGGCGGGACGGTCTTCCGATGTCAGCGAGGACAATTGCCGTCCGCTCATGATGAGGTCCTCATACGAGTCCGGCCCGCAGCAGATCATGCACGTGCAGGATGCCCAGTGGCAGACCTGACGGATCGACGACGAATAATGTCGTGACCGGGCGTTCCCTGGCGTTCATCGCGTGCAGCGCCTCGACCGCCAGCGCATCGGGTCCGATGGTCCGCGGCGAGGCGGTCATGACATCGCCCGCCCGCCGCGACAGCAGGTCCGGCCCCATGGAGCGACGCAGGTCGCCGTCGGTTATGATCCCGCACAAGGCGCCGTCGTCACCGACGATACCCAGGCAGCCGAAGCGCTTTTCGGTCATCCGCACCAGGGCGGTGGCCATCGGCACGTCCGCGGTGGCAAGCGGCATGGCATCGCCTTCGTGCATCAGGTCGCGCACCCGGCGCAGCCTGGCACCGAGGCGGCCGCCGGGATGGATCTGGCGGAAATCAGCGGCGGTGAAGCCGCGGCGGGTCAGCAATGCGACCGCGATCGCATCGCCCAAAGCGAGTTGCATAGTGCTGGAGGTGGTGGGTGCGAGGCCCATTGGACAGGCCTCGGCAGCTTTCGGTAGAATTAATGCCACGTCAGCCGCCCGAGCCAGCGCCGATTGCGGCCGGGCGGTGATGACGATGAGCGGAAGCGCGAAACGGCGGCTATGGGCGACGAGGTCGGCCAGTTCCGCGGTTTCGCCGGAATTCGACAGCGCCAGGACCGCGTCGCCGGCGACGATCATGCCGAGGTCGCCATGCGAGGCCTCGGCGGGGTGCACGAACAGCGCCGGCGTACCGGTAGACGCCAGCGTGGCAGCGATCTTGCGGCCTACATGGCCGGATTTTCCCATACCGGAGACGACAACCCGGCCACCGACCGCGACCAACCGGTCGATAGCCAGGCCAAACGGATCCCCCAGGCTGGCGGCAAGCGACAGCAGGCCGGCGGCTTCCGTGTTCAACACGTCGCGCGCGACCTGGATATCCGACAGGCAGATTTTCGGCCGAATGACAGAATCACTCAAGATCGGTTTGTCTTCCGTGCAGTCCAGGGTTTGCTATGGGCCAGTGGAGAGCGTCGGGTCAACCGGGCGAAGTTATCAGAGAGTTACGTCCCAACCCGGTTCATACCCTACGCAGTATATCACAGGCGAGATCGCACCCCGGCCGCGAAGCCGCCGGACCATTTTATCAGGCGTCTTTTGCATGCCGGCGCGGACCATGCCGTCATGATATCAGGCCGCGTCGAGATGACCCGATTCGACACTTAATCGTGTGCGGTCATTCGCATCGTGTGCGGTCATTCGCATCGTGTGCGGTCATTCGCATCGTGTGCGGTCATCCGCATCGTGTGCGGTCATCCGCCGGTCAATGCGCGAACACATCCGGGGCTTCATAGCCCAGCAGGTCCAGCCGTCCGCGGGTCGGCAGAAAGGCGAAGCAGGCCTCGGCCAGGGCCAGCCGGTCCTCGCGGATCAGAACGGCCTCCAGCTTCGCCCACAAGGCATGCAGATACAGCACGTCCGATGCGGCGTAGGCGAGTTGCTCCGAGGTCAGCTCCATCGCACCCCAGTCGGACGATTGCTGCTGCTTGGACAGTTCGACGCCGAGCAGTTCCTTGCAGAGGTCCTTCAGGCCGTAGCGGTCGGTGAAGGTGCGGATCAGCTTGGCGGCGATCTTGGTGCATTTCACCGGAGCAACCGTGATGCCGAGATAATGCTGCATCACCGCCACATCGAAACGGGCGAAATGCATCAGCTTGACGACATCCGGATCGCTCATGAGCCGCTTCAGGTTCGGGCAATCGAAGCCGCGGCCGCCGCGCGAGGTGGGGATCAGTTGAACCATATGCGCATGGCCGTCGCCGGCCGACATCTGCACCAGGCACAACCGGTCGCGATGCGGGTTCAGCCCCATCGTCTCGGTATCGACGGCAACGACCGGGCCCAGCGTCAGGCCCTCCGGCAGGTCGTCCCGGTAGAGGTGGATCGTGCCGTTGGGCATGAACTGCGTTGTACTCATGAAAAGATTGGTGCCCAGGAGAAGACTCGAACTTCCACGACCTTGCGGCCACAGGTACCTGAAACCTGCGCGTCTACCAATTCCGCCACCAGGGCAACCGTTCGTCCGCGAAGCGAGCGGACATTCGGTAGGGGGCGCGATGTAGCCGCCCGCCAGCCCGGCGTCAACCGGTTCCACCCGGTTCTTCGCGATAATTATCCGCTGCGTCTTGAGGCAGACGCGCGCGCGTCGTATCAGATGCCGCGCTTGGACGGCACCGGGCTTGGGACGGGTACGCGCACAGGAGGCAGCAGATGGCGACACGGCGCGTGGCGACGGTTTTCGGCGGTTCGGGATTCATCGGCCGCTATGTGGTCAAGCGGCTGGCCCAACAGGGCTACATCGTGCGCGTCCCGTCGCGCTACCCTGAAGGTGCGCTGTTCCTGAAGCCGATGGGCGCTGTCGGGCAGGTGGTGCCGCTGTATGCCTCGGTGACCAATGAAGCCACGGTGCAGCGGGCTGTCGAAGGCGCCGAAGTGGTGGTCAACCTGGTCGGCGTGCTGGCGGAAAGCCGCAAGGCTTCGTTCCAGGCTATCCATACCGAGGGCTCCGAACGCATCGCGCGTCTGGCCGCCGCCGCCGGTGTCAGCCGGTTGGTGCAGATTTCCGCCATCGGCGCCGATGCGGGCAGCGCGAGCCGTTACGGCTCGACCAAGGGGAAGGCGGAACAGGCGGTGCTGGCGGCATTCCCGGGGGCGGTTATCCTGCGGCCGTCGCTGGTGTTCGGGATTGAGGACAAGTTCTTCAACCGTTTCGCCGAGATCGCTCGTTTGGCGCCGTTCATGCCGGTGATCTCGGGGGGGACGAAGATGCAGCCGGTGTTCGTCAGCGACGTCGCCGACGCGGTGATGGCCGCGCTGGGACCGGCGGGCGTGCCGGGAAAGATTTACGAGCTTGGCGGACCGCGGGTGTGGACGTTCCGGGAGATCCTGGCGTTCATCCTGAAGACGACGCACCGGGACCGGAAGATGATCGACATCCCGATGGGGATCGCGCGGTTGCAGGCGTTTTTCCTGCAGCACGTGCCGGGCAAGCCGCTGACGCCGGATCAACTGCTGATGCTGTCCAAGGACAATGTCGTGGCGCCGGGCGCGCTCGGGCTGGCCGACTTGGGCATTGTGGCGACGCCGGTGGAACTGGTGGTGCCGGGGTATCTCAGCCGGTATCAGCCGGGGGGCGGGCGGCGGCCGACCGTGCCGTTGCCGCAAGGCGGGTAATACCAGATCGGGGTGAGGCCGCTTCCCCGTCATGTCGATACCCCGCGTAGGCTCCGATCGGCAGCCATGCCATTTGCCGCTCCAACGAAAGGCGTGGACGGCGGGCCTTCGCCCACCTTGAGGGTGGGAGGCCGGGCAGCATCATGGGTTATTGTCGCGGCCCCTGCCCGCATGCTTATGTTCCGGGATGGCTGGAACATTACCCGAACAATTCGGTGCCTGGTTCGCCGCGCAGGGCTGGACTCCCCGGCCGCATCAATTGGCGATGCTCGACTCCGCGCGGGCCGGCGACAGCGTCCTGCTGATTGCCCCCACCGGCGGTGGCAAGACCCTCGCCGGCTTCCTGCCCAGCCTGGTCGAACTCGCCGCCGACCCGCGTCCGGGATTGCACACGCTGTACATCAGCCCGCTGAAGGCGCTGGCGACCGATATCGCCCGCAATTTGACGCGGCCGGTGCAGGAGATGGGCCTGGCCATCAGCATCGAGGCTCGCACCGGCGACACGCCCGCCAACCGCCGAGCGCGGCAGAAGGCCAACCCGCCGCATATCCTGCTGACTACGCCGGAGAGCCTGGCAGTGCTGATCTCGCTGCCCGACGCCCCGGCATTCTTCGCCACGCTGCGCTGCATCGTGATGGATGAGGTCCATGCGCTGGCCGGCATTAAGCGTGGCGATCAACTGGCGCTTGGGGTGGCGCGGCTGCGTGTCCTGGCACCGAACGCCCGCCGGGTCGGGCTGTCGGCCACGGTCGCGCACCCGGACGCCATCCAGGCCTATACCGGTGCCACGCGCCGTATCGAGATCGCCGACGGCGCGCCGCCGGAGATCGGCATAACCCTGCCGGAAGGGCGGCTGTCCTGGTCCGGGCACATGGGGTTGGAAGCCGCCCCGCAGCTCACGGCGCACATCCGGGACGCGGGCATGACGATCGTCTTCGTCAACACCCGTGCCCAGGCCGAACTGATCTTCCAGGCGCTGTGGAAACTGAACGATACGACGCTGCCGAT
>DATAZJ010000648.1:0-4091 GCA_036272115.1 Rhodopila sp.
GAGGCGTCCGGCCTGTGGCCAGGCAAGGTCGTGACCGAGGTTGCCCCTGCCGGCGACTTCTGGGAGGCGGAGCCGGAGCATCAGGACTACCTGGAACGCATCCCCAACGGCTATACCTGCCATTTCATCCGCCCCCGCTGGAAACTGCCGCGCCGGGCAAGCGTGGCCTGATCTGACCATGCAGCGCGATCGCCTGAGGCTCGGCCATTCATAGCCGCCGCTGGTCATAGCCGTCGCCGGGCGATTTAGCGCAGGGGTTCCAGCGATTGCCGTTGGCATCCGTCCGGTGCGCATTCTTGAGCGAATGTGCAATCGCGAACGTCCCCCTTGACAGGATTGCCCGCGGTCGGATGTCTGGTGAGCGATATCGTTCGCCCACGAGGCATTTTTTGCAGCCGAGGTTTCGCCATGCCAGACTCACCATTGCGGATTGGTATCGCGGGCGCCGGCCATTTCGGTCGCTACCATGCTTTGAAGGTCGCCGCCGCCAGCCGTACCAAGCTCACAGGAATCTACGATCCGGATTTGGAGCGTGCGAAGACCGTCGGCTGGGAAGCCGGCGCTCGGGAAATGGCCTACGAGGAACTTTTGGCCGCATCGGACGCGGTGATCGTGGCGGCCCCGGCCGAAGCGCATTATGCCTTGGCGGCCAAGGCCTTGCGGGCCGGCAAGCATGTGCTGGTCGAAAAGCCCATCGCGGCCACGCTGGCGCAAGCGGATGAACTGGGTGGGCTGGCGCGGGACCATGGCCTGGTGCTGCAGGTCGGGCACCTGGAACGGTTCTCCGCCGCGTACCAGGCGGTGGCCGGCAAGGTCGGTGCGCCGCTGTATATCGAGGCGACCCGGATCGCACCGTTCAAGCCGCGCGGCACGGATGTGTCCGTCATCCTGGACTTGATGATCCACGACCTGGACCTGGTCCTGGCGCTGGTCGACAGCGAGATCGAGAGCGTCGATGCCGTCGGTGCCCCTATCGCCAGCGCGCACGAAGACATCGCCAACGCCAGGTTGAGGTTCCGCAACGGCGCGGTGGCAACGATCACCGCCAGCCGGATTTCCCCGCGCACCGAACGACGGATGCGGATTTTCGCGCAGAATTTCTACATGGCGGCGGATTTCTCCGCTCGGAAGTTGACCGTAATTGCCCGAGCGCCGGGGGATGACGGCCGCTTGCCGGATGGTCATCAACCGGTGCCGGGCGTCGCTGGATTCGGCGTCGAGGAGGTATCGTGGGAGGACCATGACTCGCTGGCGGCGGAACATGCGGCGTTCGCGGCGTCGGTGCTGGACGGCGCACCGGTCTTGGTCGATGCCGCTGTGGGACGGCGTGCGCTGGCGGCGGCACTGGCCGTGGGTGAGGGCATGCGGGCGTCGCGGGAACGGATGGCGGCGTCTGGGCTGATCAAGGCGGAATGAGCCCGCCGCCCAGGCCAGACTCCCGCTGCCCGCCCGATCGCAGCTTGAGAGTTCATTGCTGGATGATCGTATAGACGGCCCGGGTCAGTGGGTCGGTCATCGCCAGGCCAAGCAGCACCGCCAGCCAGAACATGCCAGCGACGGCAAAACCCCGGGCGATGCCGGGTGCGTTGAGAAGCCGCATGTAACCAAGGGCGACCAAAACCGCCATGATCGCCGATGCCAGCATCAGGATAGGCCGCGTGCCCGCCGGTATGGGCAGGAACGACGTGCCGAACTCCACCGCCGCGACGCATAGCAGCGCCAGCCAGACCAGCAGATCGACACGATGCCGCTTCCTCATCCTCGTCCCACCAGATAAATGACCGGATACAGGACGATCCAAACGATATCGACAAAACTCCAGTACAGGCCGACCACTTCGACCGGCGTGTGCCAGGTGGCGTCGAATTCACCCCTGCGCGCCTGCACCGCGACCCAGCCGACCAGCGCGACGCCAACGATCATGTGCAGCGCGTGCAGCGCGGTTGCGACGAAGTAGAACGACCAGAACATGCGGGCACCACCAGCGTCCGCGCCGGTGATCTTGAAACGCCCGGCGGGAAACAGGTTTTCCGAAATATCGATGTGCCATTCGTAGAACTTCAGCAGCAGGAACAGCGTGCCGATCACCATTGTTATAACGCAACATTGCATCAGGCGGCGGGTATTGCCGGCCTCGATGAACGCCAGGCCGGAGGAATAGACGAAGCTGCTGGTGATCAGGAGGAACAGATTGAGCGTGCCGATCCACAGCACGGTTTCCCGTCCGCCGGCATCAAAACCCGCTGGCTGCCAGTGGCGACAGAACATCCAGGCGATGATCAGGCCACCAAAAAACAGCACCTCCGAGGCCAGGAACAGCCACATGCCGACGATGGCCGTCTCCGACTGGTGGGCCGCGTCGGCGTATTGGAAATGGGTGTGCGGCGCGACTTCCTCAGACATCGGACATCTCGATGTCCGGCTTGGGAAATTCGTACGGCCCCTTGGTGACGATCGGGGTGGCGGTAAAGTTGATGGTGAACGGCGGCGACGGCGTCTGCCATTCCAGTCCCAGGCTGCCCCACGGGTTGGCCGGCGCGCGAGCGCCCCGAAAGAGCGAGAACGTCAGGTAGACCAGCGGCATCAGATATGCCGCGGCAAGGATGGTGGCACCCGCCGACGACAGCACGTTCAGCACCTGGAATTCGGGCGGATAGGCGTGGTAGCGGCGCGGCATGCCGAGGTAGCCCAGAATGAACTGCGGAAAAAACGTCACATTGAATCCCAAAAACATCAATAACGCCGCCGCTCGGGCCAGCATTTCGGGATACATCCTGCCGGTCATCTTCGGCCACCAGTAATGCAGCGCGGCGAAATACGCCGATACCATGCCGCCCACCATGATGTAGTGGAAATGCGCGACGACGAAATACGTGTCGTGCAGTTCGACGTCCGCCGCCAGCGCCGCCAGGAACAGCCCGGTCAGCCCGCCCATGGTGAACAGCCCGATGAACCCGAACGCATAGATCATCGGCGCGTCAAAGCGGATGCGCCCTTTGTGCAAAGTGCCCAGCCAGTTGAACACCTTGATGGCCGATGGAACGGCGACAAAGTAGCTGAGCAGCGAGAACGTCACGCTCGCGAACATGGACTGACCGGACACGAACATGTGGTGCCCCCACACGAAGAATGAGATGACCGCGATGGAAATACTGGCCCATACAATGAATTTGTAGCCGAACAACTCCTTGCGTGCGAATACCGGAATGATCTCCGAGACGATACCGAGGCCTGGCAAGATCATGATGTAGACGGCGGGATGCGAGTAGAACCAGAACAAATGCTGGAATAGCAGCGGGTCGCCACCCAGGCGCGGGTCGAACACCCCAACGTGAAACAAGGTTTCGAACAACAGCAGGATCAACGTGATCGCCAGGACCGGTGTCGCCAGCACGAAGATGACGCTGGTCGAATACAGCGACCACACAAACACCGGCAGGCGATACCATGTCAGGCCCGGCGCTCGCAGGCGATGCGTGGTGACGATGAAGTTCACGCCGGTGGCGATGGAGGAGAAGCCAGCGATGAAGATCCCGATCACCACCGCCACGACGTGACCCTGCGCATAGTTGCTCGATAGCGGCGTGTAGAAGGTCCATCCGGTGTCGGTGCCACCGGTGAACAGCGCGTACAGGGCGCAGGCTCCGCCGGCTATGAACAGATACCAGCTTATCAGGTTCAATTTCGGGAATGCGAGGTCTCTGGCGCCAAGCATCAAGGGCAACATGAAATTGCCGATCGTCACCGGCACGGCGGGCACCAGGAAGAACCATACCATGATCACGCCGTGCATGGTGAACAGCCGGTTATAAGTCTCGGCCGATTGTATCATCCCTTGCGGCACCAGCAGGTTGTAGCGGATCAGTGCCGCCGCCGATCCGCCGAGGAAAAAGAAGAAGGTGATCGAGATCATGTACAGGATCGCGATCCGCTTGTGGTCCGTGGTCAGCAGCCAGCTTCGCAGCGACACGCCGTCGGAAAGGTAGCTGATTTGGGATTGCGGAAGGACGATCTGGCTCATCCATGCTTCTCCGCCGCCAGGGAATGAATATAGGCCACCAGCCGGACCAGGTCATCCTCACGGATGACGT
>DATAZJ010000649.1:0-7682 GCA_036272115.1 Rhodopila sp.
CTCCAGCACACGCACCGACAACCCAAGCTGCCGCAACCGATAAAGCTGGTACAGCCCGGAAATACCCGCGCCAACGACAATCACATCGTAGTCCAGTTGCTCGGCCACGTCTTAACACTCCCAATTCAGAGGCGCGGCTCATGCGCAGCCTTCTGTTGCATTCAGTTGGAATGGTGAAAATCCTCATAATGAGAGATTTTTCCCCAGTCAACGGGAATCCCGCACCCGGCTGGAATTTTTCTATTTCTCACATTTCGGGAATTACGCTAAACCCACCCCAACGTCGCGAGGTCATGGCAAATGGACAACATCAGCCCCCCCGAACACGGCCGAGCGGCGGGTGAAACCAGCATCACCCGCGTCCTCGGCATCCTGGACCTGTTCACCCCGGAAACCCCGGTCTGGACCGTCGACCTGCTCGTTGACCGCCTCCTGCTCGGCCGAGCCACCATCTATCGCTACGTGCGCGCCCTGTGCGACGCCGGCTTCCTGGTGCCCGTGGCCGGCGCCGGCTACGTCCTGGGTCCCCGCTTCATCGAATTCGACCGCAGCATCCGCCTCGCCGACCCGCTGCTGCACATCGTGCCCCCGGTGATGGCCGAGCTGCGGGATGTGGTGAACGGCGGCCAGCTCCTCTGCGCCTTCTACGGCCTGCGCGTGCTGACCGTGCTGCAGGACAAGACCGACCCCAACATCACCATGAGCATGGAACGCGGCCGCCCGTTCTCGCTGTTCCGCGGGTCGCCATCCCGGGTGATCCTGGCAAATCTCCCCACCTACCAGTTGCGCAACCTCGCCCTGAACCACCAGCAGGACATCGCCGAGGCCGGCCTGGGCCAGAACTGGACCGAATTCCGTGACGCCATGCGAACCATCCGCCGCAACGGCTACCTGGTGGCGAGCGACATCGACAAGGCGCTGGTCGGCATCTCTGCCCCGATTTTCCACGCCCCCGGCGCGGTCGCCGCCAGCCTGTGCCTGGTGCGCACCAAGCAGAACGTCTCACCCGAGGACGCCACCTTCCTCGGCCGCCTCGCGGTAGACGCCTGCCGCCGCATCTCCAGCGAACTCCAGGCGTTCCGCCCCGGCGACGCCGATTTCGGTGCGCCGGCGTTTCCGATTTCCCGGGTGCGGTAGGTGCGAATCACCGCACCGCCCCCATGGTAAGCCCCCGCACGATGTATTTCTGAACCATCAGGCTCAGCACCAGTTGCGGCAGTGCCGAAACGATCGTCGCGGCGGCCATCTGCCCCCATAGCACCTGTTCATAGGAAATGAACTGGATCGCCCCGACCGTGACCGGAAACGTCTCCCGCCCCGCCAGCATCAGCGGATAGTTGAACGCATTCCAACAGAACATGAACCCCAGTATAACCGTGACCGCGATACCCGGCATGCTCAGCGGCAGTATGACGCGGGTCAAAGTACCCAGCCACGAACATCCGTCGATCTGTGCGGCCTCCTGGATTTCCAGCGGTATCTCCATGAAGAAGCTGCGCAGCATCCAGATCGTAAACGGCAGCGTAATAAGCTGATACGCAAGGATCAGCCCGATATGGGTATTGTACAGCCCCACACGCTGGTAGAGCAGATACAGCGGAATCACGAACGCCAGGAACGGCACGAACCGGAAACTCATGAAGATGAAGCCCAGCGCCCCCTTCAGCGGAAAGGTGAACCGCGCCAGCGCATAGGCCGCGGGGATGCTCGCCAGGACTGAAAGCGCGACCGCACCCGTGGAAACGATCACGCTATTCAGGAAAAACAACGGAAAATCCGGGCGTGCGGATGCGTAGTTTCCACGATGATTCCCAAGCACCAGCGCCACGTAGTTGCTGACCGTCGGCTTGAAGACGAACTTCGGCGGCACGGAGATGATGTCCCCCGGATTTTTCAGCGACGTCAACAGGATCCAGACGAACGGCAGCACCGTCCAGATGACCAGCACGGCCGCGGCCGCCGCGATGGCGACAGTCCGCACATGGTGCCGCCGCCGGCGACTCTGCGACCCGCCCCTCATTGCGCCGCGCTCTCGGCCGACCGGTTCCACATACGCAACAACACATAGCTGGCGATCACCACCATCGCCAGCAGCACGATCGTTTCGGCCACCGCCATACCCATCTGATACCACTGGAACGCGTACTGGTACGACATGATGGAGAGGTTGGTGGTCGCATCATCCGGCCCGCCCATCGTCGTTGCATAGATCACGTCGAAAATCCGCAGCGAATCCATCACCCGGAAGGTCGCGGCAAGGATGATGAACGGCCGCAACAGCGGCAGCGTGATATAGCGCAGCATGGCGGCGGGACCGGCACCGTCAACCCTGGCCGCCTCGTACGGTTCGGTGGGCAGCGCCTGCAACCCGCCAAGCAGGATCAGTGAAACGAATGGCAGGTTGCCCCACGTATCGATGATAAGCACCGAAACGATCGCCGCGTGCGGGGAACCCAGCCAGTTGACCGGATCGACTCCGATGAACGACAGCAGGTAATTGAGGATGCCCGCCCGAGTCGAATCCATCATCACCTTCCACATCAGCGCGGCGATCACCGGCGGGATCATCAACGGCATCAGCATCATGGCGCGCATCGTTCTGCGCCCGGGGACACGCGCATGCAGAAACAGCGCCACCGCGAGTCCCAGCCCAACCTGGATCGTGACCGCAACCAGCGTATAGCCCAGTGTGAACTCGACCGCTCGGGCGAACAGCGGCTTGCCGAACAGATTGACGTAGTTGCCAAGCCCGATGAAATGGAATCGCTTAGGAAACTGCAACCAATAGTCGTTCAGACTGTAATACAGGCCGAGGCCGAACGGATACACCATCCCCACCAGCAGAATCAGCGCCGGCGCAAGCAGCAGGTACGGCAGAAACCTGCCACGCCGCCTGCGCCGGCGGACGGACACTGTCGCCACCGTGCTATTGCCCCGACAGCCCGACCTCCTGGAACACCTGGTCGCATTCCTTGCTGGCGTTTTTCAGGGCATCGGCGGCCGACATGCGGCGGAAATAGATCGCCTGCAACGCCCGCGCCCAGATGTTGCCCAACCGCACCCGCAACGGTTCGGGAACCCAGGCCACCTGCGCCGTCTCCAGATTCTTCTCGACCGTCTTCACATAACTGCCGTCGCCCCAGGCCCCGACAGTCTTCTGAACCCGCGGGTCCTTGGTGATCGATGCGCGTGACGGATTGTAGTTGCGATAGCTGACGGTCGCTTCCAGCAGAGTATGCTGCGAGGTCGCCCACTGCACGAAAAGCCAGGCCGCCTCTTTGCTCTTGGCCGCCTTGTTGATGCCCAGCGCCCAGGTCCACAGGCCGGAATAGGTCTTACCGTCGGAACCCGGCGGCAGCATCGCATAACCCACCTTGCCGGCGATCTTCGACTTGCTCGGATCCTCGTACCCCGCGGCAAAGAAATCGCAGTCGGCAATCATCCCCGCCTGACCCGCGGTGAACGCGTCCATCGCATCGTACCATTGCATATCCGCCCAGTTCGGCGGCCCGCTCTCACGGATCATGTCGACCCACATCTCGGTGTATTTGACCGAACGCGGATCGTCGAAATCCGCCTTCATCTTGGCATTCAACTCGCTCCACTGATTGTTCGTGTACGATTTGAGTCCGCTGATAAAGCCGGTGCCCAGGCTCGCGATGCTCGGCGTGCCACGTGCCACGATCCCGGCGATTCCGGCATTCTTCTTCACCTGCCGAGCCGCCTCGGCCATGCCTTCATAGGTCGTCGGCACGTCGATATGATAGCGATCGAAGATGTCCTTGCGGTATGCGAGAATATAGCTCTCCTCCATCACCGGAATCGAATACAGCGAACCCTTGCCGACACCGCCGCCGATCTTGCCGTCCCACCGATTGGCCTCGATCAGCGCCGGATAGAAATCCTCCATCTTATACCAGCTCGGGTCAGTCAATTTCGGATCGGTAAGGAAATCGTCCAGCGGCAGAATCCAGTCTCCGGACACGAATTCCCAGTTCCGCATCGGCCCCGTCATAAGCACTGGGAATTGCCCCTGCTGCGACGAAAGATCGGCGGCGATTCTGGTGAAATATTGGTCCTCGGGCAGGATCAGGTAATCCACGCTGATGCCCGTCAAGGCCTTGAACGCGGGAAGCAGCGGCAGCAGCGACTCGGTGAACGGATGCTTGTTCATCGCGATCGTCAGCGACTTGCCCGCGGCCTGCCGCCAGTCGATCTTCGCCTGGTGGTAGTACGCAAGCGCCTCGTCACCCTGGGCCGACGCCTCCCGGACGCCCCCCATCGCAAAGGGCATCGCGAGCAACAGGTTATTGAGCGATCGACGCTGTAGGCGCATGTATTCCCCCTTTGTCAGCCGTATTTTTGTTCTGCCCTTGCCACGCCGGAGGATTGTCTGTCTCCAGTCGGAACGAAGGCGGGTAGACGGGTCGGCAGCCCCGTGTTCTATCTAATTGAGGAGGCTAGGCGGACGGGGGAAGCACATCAAGTGACGGGCCGGCGATGCGGTTGGCTCCGGCGGGCAGGGGACGGTTCGCCCTGATCGTCCAGTTACCTAATCAAACGAGGGAAACATCGTGGACAAGACAATCGAACAGGCAACAGTCCGAACCGTGGCCTTCCGTCTCCTGCCGCTGGTCTTCCTGCTGTATTTCTTCAGTCTGATCGACCGCACCAACCTCGGTGTCGGCGCCCTGACGATGAACCACGACCTCGGCCTCAGCGCCTACGGCTACAGCCTCGGCGTCGCCGCCTTCTTCATCGGCTACATCCCCTGCGAAATCCCCAGCAACCTGATTCTGGAGCGTATCGGCGCCCGCCTATGGATCGGCCGCATCGCCATCACCTGGGGCCTGATCGCCAGTTGCATGGCGCTGGTCGGCGGCCAGACCAGCTTCCTGACCGTCCGCTTCCTGCTGGGCATCGCCGAGGCCGGCCTGTTTCCCGGACTCCTGCTCTACCTGACCTACTGGTTCCCCAAAGCCTACCGCGCTCGCGTCAACGCCGCCCTGGTCCTGGCGATCCCGGTGTCCAACGCATTGGGCGCACCGCTGGCCGCCAGCCTGATGGAGCTGCACGGCCTGCTGGGTTTCGCCGGCTGGAAATGGATGTTCGTGCTGGAGGGCGTGCCCAGCATCATCCTCGGCTGCTTCGTGCTGCGCTACCTCACGGACCATCCCGTCAACGCCACCTGGCTCGATCCGCGGCAACGCGCCTGGCTACAGGACACGCTGGCACAGGAACGAAAAGCCGTGGAACAGCAACACGCCCGCCTGGGCCTGTGGCAGGCGCTGACCGACCGCCGCGTGCTGGCCCTGTGCCTGGTGTATTTCTCGATGGGCACCACCGCCTACGGGCTGGGGTATTTCCTGCCGCAGATCATCAAGGCCTGGGGCCTGAGCAATCTCGCCACCGGCTGGACCGTGGCGGTGCCGGAGACGATCGGCATCATCGCCATGCTGATCTGGGGTTCCTGGTCCGACCGGGTGGGCAGCCGCCGCCGCAGCCTGTCGATCGCGCTGATGATCGGCGCGGTCGGACTGGCCTGCATGGGGTTTTTCGGCACCTCACCCTGGTCCCTGATCGCCGTGGCAGCCGTCTCCATCGGCTTCAGTTCCGCTCGGCCGATGTTCTGGACCCTGCCGCCGACGTTTCTCAGCGGCCGAGCGATCGCCGGCTCCATCGCGCTGATCAGTTGCTTTGCGAACTTCGGCGGCATCGTGGGACCCGTCGCGATCGGCTGGGCGAAGACCGCCACCAACAGTTTCGCCGGCGGACTGTATCTGGTGGCGTTCATCGCCTTCACCGCATCGATGATCGTGCTGTTCGGGCTGAAGTCCGTCGCGCGCGACTGACCAGGGTCTCAGCCGCGCTGATCAGAAATTGATATGACGGGCGGGCAGGGAAGGTGACGGTCTGTTCTTCATGGCAACAAAGGCCGATGACGATCGGGGCAGGCGCGCAGGCCGAACCGAGATCATTTGCCGCTAAGATGGGACACCGGAAAATACACCCCAAGCAACCGCCGGTGCCACCAAAACCCGTGAGCGCGCTCCTGGCTGTCAGCGAAACGGTATTCATAGAACTGCGCCCGCACATAGACCGGCGGCCTGCCGGGAAAGGGATTCGTTTTCAGCAACGCCAGCACCGCGGGGTCGTTCTCCAGCAGCCGCTGCAGAAAATGCGAAAACCACGGCAGGTGCCGCGGATCGTCCAGCGCGGCGAACCACATCTGCCAGTCCAGCCGCGGCTGGTGCGGGACATTCCAGACCGGCCGGCGCCTGACATCGCCGGGCTTGTAGCGGAACGCGTAGTCACGCCATTCGACGCCGTCATACGAGCCCTGAACGATGATTTCATCACGCTCCGTGGTCATCACCGCGAACAGGCCGTAGGCGTTGGCGATGTGCAGCGGCTCCATGAAGCCGCTGACGGCACGCGCCGGCGCCGGTGGGTCACCGCCGAAGCGCTGGTCCATCTGCACCAGCCCGCACACGATCAGCAGCACACCCATAGCGTTGACGGCAACCCCGGTCAGCCTTCCCGGCACCCGCCTGTCGCGGCCGAACGGCAACCGCCGAAGCAGCGTGCGTCGCAGCGCCGCGTCATCGAACAGCGTCAGGCACAGCAGCATGGTCTGCAGATTGAACCAGTTGTAGTTCCCGGTAAGGAAAATGCAGCTCTCCAGCAGCAGCACGCCGAACGCCGCGACAAACCGGAGCCGTCGCGGGCAGAAGATCAGGAACGGCAGGCACAGTTCGGTGAACAGCATGCAGCCGACAGCGAATTTCAGCACGTCGGCCGGCAATTGCGCCGCATACCAGGCGAGCGGTGTCGGCAGCGGTTGCGTCGTGAAATGATAGGATAGCGCCGACAGGTTCCACCAGTTGGGATCGCCGCTCGACAGCTTGACGACGCCCGACATGAACATGAAGCGGAACAGCAGCCAGCGCAGCAGCCAGATGCCCGGCGTTGTCGACAGGCTCATCAGCAGGGCAATGAATCCGGTCTCCAGCAGGAACGTGTCCCACTGGAAGGTCATGAACACCTGGCCGCCATAGAACAGCGAGAGATAAAGCCCGTACAGCACCAGCAGGCTGGTGCGCGGCAGCACATTGAACACCAGCAGCAGCGAAAATCCGGCCCCCGCCCAGCACACGGCCTGAATGGCCAGATCGCCGCTGTTCCACCAGAACACCATCGGCACCAGCCAGAAGCGCTGGACGCCGAGTTCCCCGCCGACCGCGTCCACCCAGTCGGTCAGCGGCAGGATGCCATGGCTGCCGATCAGCCCCTGCGCCTGCACGCCAAAGGAAACGAACGCCGAGAGATAGATCAGCCCGAACAGTCGCAGGAACAGCAGCGCGGTCAGCTCGTACCGAGCCGGTTCATGCTGCTTTCCCCACACCATCAAGCTGATGCGGTAGCATCCGGTTCGGTGTGCGGCGATAAACCGGTATGCCGCCTCGGAGACCGGCGCGAACCCCGGCAAATGCCGGTACAGCATCAGCCAGATCCGCCTATGCGGTGCGTGAGCCAGGGTCAGCAAACTGGCCTCGGCCGCGCTCGCACGGTGGCCGTCCGGGGCGATGAACTGTACCGCGCGCTGAAACGCGCTGGTTGGAATGGCGGGATACTGTGCGCCAACCGCCTGATACGTTCTGTACTCGACCCGGTCGCCGGTC
>DATAZJ010000650.1:0-6801 GCA_036272115.1 Rhodopila sp.
GTCTGGATGCGGGCGCTCTCGAAGGTTTCCATCAGTTGCTTGAAGCCCTGGCCTTCGACGCCACCCAGAAGGTTGGCGACGGGGACTTTGAAGTTTTCGAAGCCGATCTCGTACTCTTTCATTCCGCGATAGCCAAGCACCGGGATTTCGCTGCCGGTCATGCCGGGGGCGGGGAACGGATCGGTGTCGGTGCCGCGCGGCTTTTCCGCCAGCAGCATCGACAGGCCGCGATAGCCGGGCGCGGTTGTGTCGGTGCGAACAAGTAATGTCATAAGATCGGAGCGTGAGCCGTGGGTAATCCACGTCTTGGCGCCGGTGACCAGGTAATGATCGCCGTCGCGCACCGCTCGGGTTCGCAGGCTGCCGAGGTCGGAGCCGGTGTTCGGTTCAGTGAACACCGCTGTCGGCAGGATGGTGCCCGAGGCGATCAGCGGCAGCCAGCGGGTTTTCTGTTCGGGGGTTCCGGCGATGCCGATCAGTTCGGCGGCGATTTCCGCTCTGGTGCCCAGGGAACCGACACCGATGTAGCCGCCGCTGAGGGCCTCGGAGACGACGCACATGGCGATTTTGCCTAGGCCGGAACCGCCGTCTTCTTCTCGGACGGTCAGGCCGAAGACGCCCATTTCGGCCAGTTGCTGGACGACGGCGATCGGAATCAGTTCGTCGCGCTGGTGCCAGCCCTGGGCGTGCGGCGCAATCTCGGTGGCCGCGTAGCGCAGGAACTGGTCGCGGATGGCGGCGATGGTTTCGTCGGCGATGCCGACATCGCCGAAGCGGCCGTCGATCGCCGCGGTGGCGAGGCATTGGCGGGCGGCGTTCAAGGCGGCTGGGTCGGATAGTTGCGCCAGCGCCGGATGGGTCAGCAGGGTCAGGACCGCTTGCGCGGGGACGCCGATATCCGTTGGGCGGATCATTTCGGTCTGGCTGATCGGGATGCCGCCGGCGAGTTGCGACAGGTACTCGGCGAAACCCAGGCGCAGGATGGCCGCCTCGACATCGGTGAGGTTGCCGGCGGCGTGCAGCGCGTGTGCCCAGCGCAGGCTTTGGCGCAGGGCCTCGATATAGGTTGCCTGCCAGGCGAAGCCGTGGGCGGCGAGTTGGTTTGTGTCGATCAGGGCTGCGTCCGGCTTGCCGTTCCTGGTGACCAGTTGCGCGACGGCGTGACGGGCGGATTCCAGCAACTGTTCGGCGAGCGTCATGGCGGTGCCGCAAAGGTCCAGCAGCGCAGTCGCGTCTTGGGTGTTTGGCATGGTTGTGCTGTCTCCTAACAACCGGCGACGGTGCCGGCGTCGTGCAGTCGGCCGTATTGGGCGGATGACAGGCCGAGTACCTCGGTCAGCACGGCTTCGGTGTGTTCGCCCAGGCGTGGGGCACGGGTGGCCGGCGGGCGGGTGTCGGCGCTGAAGGCCAGCGGCACGGCGTTGGCCAGGATGCGGCCGGCGCCGGGCTGGTCAATGTGGCTCATCATCGGGTTGGCGGGGGAACAGCGCGGGTCGTCTCGCACCAGTTGGCCGAAGTCTTGATACGGGCCCCAGAGGACGCCGCTGCCGTCGAGGACGGCGTGGATTTCGGCCAGTGTGCGGCGGGCGAACCAGGGTTCCAGCACTGCGGCGAGGGCGTGACGGGCCTCGAAGCGGCCGCCCTCGGTGTCGAGGTCGACGTCCATCACCGGGCCGACCATCGCCAGGCGTTCGGTCAGGCCGGTGGCCTTGCCGATGGCGCGCCACTGGCGGTTGGAAATCGCCGCCAGCATGATGCGGCGGCCGTCGGACGTGGCGAAATCGCGGCCGAAGGCGCCGTAGAGGTCGTTGCCGAGCGGCTGGCGGACGACGTTGTTGACTTGGACGTCGGCGAGGTAGCCGAGGTTGGAGACGGAGGCCAGCATCACGTCCGACAGCGCCAGGACCACTTCCTGGCCGTGGCCGGTGCGGGTCCTGGCTCGTTCCGCCGCCAGCAGGCCAGTCGCGAGGTAGAGGCCGGCGGTGATGTCCCAGGCCGGCAGCACGTGGTTGACGGGTTCGCCGCCGCGGCCGGTGACGAGCGGGAAGCCGCCGGCGCAGTTCACCGTGTAGTCGATCGCGGCGCTGCCGTCGGAATTGCCGATCAGGCGCAGGACGATCAGGTCCTCGCGGCCTTGTTTCAGCGTGTCGTAGCCCATCCATTTGCCGGCGGGCAGGTTGGTCAGCAGGGTTCCTGCCTGCTGGATCAGGGAACGCGCGATGTCCTGGCCCTCCGGGGTGCTGAGGGCGAGGCAGACCGACCGTTTGCGCTTGTTCAGGCTGGCCCAGTAGAGGCTGCTGCCGTCCGGCGCCAGCGGCCAGCGTTTGGCGTCGATGTTGCCGCCGATCGGGTCGATGCGGATGACGTCGGCGCCAAGTTGCGCGAGCGTCATCCCGCCCAATGGCGCCGCGACGAAGGCGGACACCTCGACGATACGCAGGTCACTCAGGATGCCAGACATGGGTTCGGTTTCCGGTGATAGGGTTTCCGTGGGACGACGTATCCGATCGGGCGGCGTTGGTCACTAGCGCCCGATCGCGGTAAAGCGCGACTCACGCAGTGACCGCGATTTCCCGCGTGAATCGGTCACTCAAACAAACCTGCGACGTATCGCGCTTCTCTGATGCGCGATACTAGCGCGGTGGCGCCCGAACACCGCGTCCGGGTGGACCCCGACCGGAAATTGGCCCTACCATCCAGGCAAGAAAAGCGACGGGTGGGCGAACATGAAACGGACCATGGGATTGCAGCGGTCGATCGAGGCTGGACGAGCCCCCCTGCCCTCTTCGCGGCACCCAATTCACCGATAAAGGAAAAGGCCGATGCCCTTCATTGGACCATCATTGCGCCGTCGTGCGTTGCTTTCCCTGCTGCCGGCAGGGTTGCTCGGTCGGCGTGCGCTTGCGGCGGATTTTCATCCGGCGCCGTTGCCGGCCGGACAGACGCGCACGGTCAGGCTGGCGGTGGGCGGGGTCGCCGATGTCACGCATCTGGCGGTGTGGTATGCCAAATATGCCGGGTATTTTGACGCGCTGAAGGCTGACGGGATCACCGTGGAGGTGACACCGTTCGGCGGCGGCAGCGAATGGCTGCTGGCCCTGGCGAGCGGCCGGGTCGATATGGCGCACGGCTATTTCGAGAACGCGATACGCGCGCACAGCCAGGGGCGCGACGTGGTGCTGATCGACAACATCCTGCCGACACCGGTGTTTCTTGTGGTGGTGCGCAAGGACCTCGCCGGGACGGTCAAGAGCGTCAAGGACGTCAAGGGCCTGTCGTGGGGCTTCACCAGTTTCGGGTCGGCCAGCCATGTGGTGTCGCTGCGGGTGGCGAAACACTTCGGTGTCGAACAGAGTTCGGTGAAGTGGCTGGGCGTGGGCGGCAGCACCGGGTTCCTGCCGGCGATCCGGGAAAAGCGTGTCGATGTGCTGACCACATCGGTGATGACGGGCACGCAACTGATCCAGGAAGGCAGCGCGGTGCTGCTGCAGGATGTCACCTCGGCGAAGGCGGTCAACGCAATCTACGGTCATCCCTATCTGGGGCCGGGGATGCTGACGTCGCACGCATATAGCGAGCAGGACCCGTTCGTGGTGCTGAAGGTGACGTCGATGGTGCGCAAGGCGATCCGCACGGTGCAAGCCGCGAAACCGGCGGATGTGGCGAAAATCCTGCCGGCGGAATTCCAGGTGGACAGCCTGGTCGGCTCGATCGATCTGATCGCCAAGGCGTTCGCGCCGGACGGCGTCATTCCGCTGTCGACCGTGTCGGCGATGATCGGCGACATGTCCGACCTGAAGCTCGGCAAAGGCGGCATTCAGCCGGCGGACATGATCGATAACCGGTTCATTCAAGCGGTCCAGGCGGGGGCATGACGCGGCCGCTGATCGAACTGGAGCATATCGCCAGGCGCTTCCCATCGCAGTCCGGCCGCGAGCCGTTCACGGCGGTGCGGGACATCGATCTGGCGGTGGATGAGGGGGAATTCGTCGCGGTCGTTGGGCCTTCCGGCTGCGGCAAGTCGACCTTGCTCAATATGATTTCGGGGCTTGATGCGCCGACCGAAGGTCTGGTGCGCATCGATGGCGAACAGGTCCGCGGTTCGGTGCGCCATGATGTCGGCTATCTGTTCCAGAAGGATGCGCTGCTGCCGTGGAAGACGGTGCAGGCGAATGTCGAGTTGCCGCTGGTGTTCCGCCGGCTGCCTGGCGACCATGCCGCCCTCGCCCGGGATTGGCTGGCTCGGGTCGGGCTATCTGGTTTCGAACGCAACTTTCCGCATCAGTTGTCCGGCGGCATGCGCAAGCGCGTGGCTCTGGCCGCGACCTTTGTGTACGGGCCTCGGATCTTGTTGATGGACGAGCCGTTTTCGGCGCTGGACGTGCAGACCCGCAACCTGATGGAGAACGAGTTGCTGGAGCTGTGGCGGCAGAACCGCAAGACGGTGCTGTTCGTCACGCATGACCTGGAGGAAGCCATTGCGCTGGCCGATCGGGTGGTGGTGCTGACGTCCAACCCGGGGCGGGTGAAGAAGCAGTTCCAGATCGACCTGGGCCGCCCGCGCAACGTCAACGAAATTCGTTTCGAGGAGCGATTTCGGGCGCTACACGAGGAAATCTGGGAGGCGTTGCGTGAGGAGGTCGCGCGCAGCTATGCGGCGCAGCGGGCGCATGGTTAGGGTGCGCCGCATCCTGGGGGCGGCGAGTCCGTGGCTGATCGTGGTCATGCTGTTGCTGGCGTGGCAGGGGGCGACGGATTTCGGGTTTGCCGATCCTCGGTATCTCAGTCGTCCCAGCACGGTGGCGGCACTGATATGGGAATGGGTGCGCACCGGGTTTATCTTGCGGCACGTGGAGGTCACGGTTGTCGAGGTGCTGGTTGGTTACAGTGCCGGCACGGTCGCGGGAATGCTGGTGGCGTTCGGGTTTTTCTTTTTCCCGCGGGTGGCGGCGCTGTGCGATCCGATGGTGGTGGTGCTGAACGCGGCCCCTCGCGCGATCCTGGCGCCGTTCGCGGTGCTGCTGTTCGGCATCGGCGTGCTGTCGAAGATGATGCTGGTGTTGCTGGCGGTGTTCACCATTACGCTACTGAATCTCTATGCCGGGCTGAAGGAGGTCGATCGCACCATCGTGGATAATGCGCGGGTGATGGGCGCGGGACAGCGCGACCTGGCTCGGCATGTCTATATTCCGGCGGCGTTGGTCTGGATCGTCAGCGCGATGCGGATCAGTATCGGCCAGGCGTTCACGGCGGCGATCGTGTGCGAGTTGCTGGGTGCGACCGAGGGTTTGGGCTGGATCGTGGCGGCCGGGCAGTCGGCGGTGAAACCGGACTGGATCATGGCCGGGCTGTTTTTCGCCGCCGCCATCGTGGTGGTGGTGGATTTCCTGGTGCTGGCTCCGCTGGAGCGGCGCGGGTCGCACTGGCGGGTGTTCTGATGCGCGTGGTGATCGAACGCGTGCTGGTCAGTGTCGCGCTGCTGGCACTGTGGCAGGGCTTGCCGGCGGTAGGCCTGGGCGACCGGTTCTTCATCAGCAGTCCGGTTGCGGTGGCGAGTTTGATCTGGGACTGGATCAGCAGTGGCGAACTGATAGCGAATGTCTGGGTGACCGCTCGGGAGGCCGTGTTTGGGCTTGTTATTGGGTCTGCGCTGGGCGCGGTGTTCGGGCTGGCTTGCGGGCTGAATGATGCCATAAGCCGAGCGCTGGTGCCGTTGATGACGGTTGGGAATGCGTTGCCGCGATTGGCGTTCGCGCCGCTGCTGATCGCCTGGTTTGGGTTTGGACTGTCGTCGAAAGTGGTGTTGGCGGCTTCGGTGGTGTTCTTCTTTATCTTTTTCGGGGTGTATTCAGGGATTCGTTCCGGAAGCGGCTTGCTGGTGGCGAATGCTCGTATTCTGGGGGGGCGCGGGCTGGCGCTGCTGTGGCATGTGCATCTGCCGCAGGCGATCGGCTGGATCATTGCCGGGCTGCGGCTGGCGGTCGGTTATGCGTTTGCCGCGGCGGTCATTGGTGAGTATCTGGGCTCCGACAGCGGGCTTGGCTACCTGATCGAGTATGGCAAGGAAATGCTGGATATGACGCAGGTTTTTGCCGGACTGGCCGTCGTCATGGTCATTGTCGGATGCCTGGACGTGATCCTGCGCCGGGTTGGGACGTACGCCCGGCGGTCAACTGCCGTTCCGTAACAGAGCAGTCAGCGTGGAGACGTCGGTTACGGTGTGAAAATCGTGGATCAGGGCGAGGCTGGCCTCGATTTTGTCGGTGGGTAGGCCGGATGCGGGAACCAGGGTGCGATACTTGGCGTCGATGTCGTCCCAGGCGATGCCGAGCGCTCCGGCGCCTTTCGGGAGGTGGACGGTGCTGGTCGAGGTGCGGCCGTCATGGGTGCGGATGGTGACGGTCGCGCCCTGGCGATAGCGGTCGGCGTTCTCGGTCGGGGGAGGCCCGACGCGGACCTTGTCGATCAGGCCGTGGATAATCGGGTCGGCGATCTTGGCGTCGCTGGCGTGGATCCAGGAGAAACTTCGGTCGGCGACGCCGGCGGCGGTGAAGTAGGCGGGGCTGTGGGCCATGCCGATCAGGTCTTCGGGGTGCAGCGGGCCGCTCAGTTTGGTGAAGCCGGGGCGGCTGATGGTGATGGTATCGACGTCGGATGCGGCGATGTTGCCGTCTCGGGCGGCGTTGGCGGCGGCTTCTCCGAATGCGTGGTAGGGGTGGCCGCCGGGGACCAGTTTGATCGCCATGTCGGTTATGATGTCCCAGTCCTGGCCTAGATCGCTTGTGGCGATGGCGGCGGCGG
>DATAZJ010000651.1:0-13140 GCA_036272115.1 Rhodopila sp.
ATTTGCCCGCCACCCGGCACCGGGCGTACTCTCCGCCGCCAGGAGGACTCGTCCATGAAAATCGCGCGCATCGAAACGTTCCTGTTCGACCCCGGCACCGCCAAGAATCTGCTGTTCTGTCGCGTCGAAACCGAGGACGGCCATCACGGCTGGGGCGAGGCCTATGTGACCCCCGGCAAGGAGCCGGTCATCGAGCACCTGCTGCGCGACCTGGCGAAATACATGATCGGCCGGGACGCGTTCAGCATCAGACATACCGCTCAGGTGGTGTTCGAGGATTTCGCGATGCGGCGGACGTCACTCGATCTGATGTCGGCTTGGAGCGCGATCGAGATCGCGCTGTGGGACATCGTGGCGAAAAATGCGGGGCAGCCGCTGTATAATATCCTGGGGGGTGCGTCGCGGGAGCGGGTGAAGGTGTATGCCAACGGGTGGTCCAGCGGCACCGACAGCATCGAGAGGAACGTGGAGCGGGCGCTGGCGGTGAAGGAAGCCGGGTTTACGGCGCTGAAGTGGGATCCGTTTCCGGGACCGTGGCGCAATTTCATCCATCGCGAGGATGAGGATCATGTCGTTCGTTACGTTCGGTTGATGCGCGAGGCGTTGGGGCCGGATTTCGGCCTGCTGGTGGAGGTGCACCGCCGGTTGGCGCCGATGCATGCCATCCGGATCGGGCGGCGTATCGCCGAGTACGATATCGGCTGGTACGAGGAGCCTTGTCTTTGCGACAATATCGAGCTGGTGGCAGAGGTGCGGCGGGCGTTGCCCGGCGTGCCGATCGTTACGGGGGAGGCGATCTACTCGAAGGAGGGATTCGCGCAAGCCTTGGCGGCTCGGGCGGCCGATATCATCAATCCGGACATTTGTAATTGCGGCGGGATCTCGGCGATGCTGGATATCGCGGCGATGGCGCAGCCGCATGCGGTGGCGATTTCGCCGCACAACTATAACTCCACGCTGGTGGGGCTGGCCGCGACGGTGCAGCTTTCGGCGATGATCCCGAATTTCTGGATCGCGGAATGTTTCATCAATCTGAAGCCGGCGTGTGATGAGATCGCGGTGACTCCGCTAACGGTGCAGGGGAGTTTCGTCGATCTGCCGACTTCGCCGGGGATTGGCATCGACCTGGATGTCGGGCGGCTGCGGGCCAAGCCGTATCGCGATATGGGGACGCGGATGGGGAAGGGGCTGCGGTCCTATACCGAGGAGTTTCCGCGCAAACATTACGCGGTGGCGGCGACTCGGACGGGGTATTGAGCCGGGGGAGGATACGATGCTGACGGAAGCCGACAATGTGCTGCTTACGCGGACTGGCTTGGGCACGCCGATGGGGGAATTGTTGCGGCGCTTCTGGCAGCCGGTGCTGCTGAGCGCCGAATTGCCCGAATGCGATGGGCCGCCGGTGCGGGTCACGGTGCTGGGTGAGGATTTGCGGGCGTTTCGGGCCTCGGATGGGTCGGTCGGGCTGGTGTCGCCGCGCTGCCCGCATCGCGGGGCGGACCTGTTTTTTGGCCGTAATGAGGAAGGCGGCATACGCTGCGTCTATCATGGGTGGAAGTTTGGCGTCGACGGGCGCTGTCTGGCGCTGCCGACGATGGATCCGGGGCCGGCCCGGCAGCGGGCGGAGGAGAACGTGCATCTGCCGGCCTATCTGACGCATGAGGCGGGTGGTTTCATCTGGGCGTATCTTGGGCCTCGAGAGGCGCGGCCGGCCTTGCCGGAGCTGGAGTTCCTGATGCTGCCGGACTCGTATGTTTTCGTTTCCAAGAAGCTGCAACAGTGCAACTGGGCGCAGGCGTGCGAGGGTGGGCTGGATACGGCGCATTTTTCCTTTCTGCATATGGCGATTTCGGATGATGATGACGTTACGGCGCGACTTCTGAGTAAGGTTTCATCTGGAACTGATACGGTGCGCTGGATGCGCGATGACGGGGCGCCCCGGTTCACGATCGTCGATCATCCGGCGGGGCTGGTGCTGGGGGCCGCTCGGCGTGGCGATCCGGGGCAGACGTACTGGCGGGTCAGTCAGTTCCTGATGCCCAATCACGGGTTGGCGCCGAATGCGTTCCCTGGCGAGAACTATCATGGTCAGTGCTGGGTGCCGATCGATGATACGTCGTGCTGGGTGCATACCTACACCTGGAATCCCGAGCGTCCGCTGACAGAGGGGGAGCGGGTGCGGTTCAGGGCGGGGTCGGGGGTGCATGCGGAGGTGGATGCGCAGTATGTGCCTCTGCGCCGGCGGGAGAACGATTATCTGATCGATCGGGTGAAGCAGAAGACGGAGAGCTATACGGGGATCGTGGGGGTGTCCGAACAGGATGCTTGCATCCAGGACAGCCAGGGACTGATCGCGGATCGGACGGCGGAGCATCTGGGGCCGACGGATATGGGGGTGATCCGCTTCCGGCGGTTGATTCTGGAGGCGGCTCGGTCGTTGCTGGATGGAATTGTTCCCGAGGCGGTGGCGCATCCTGAGGCGTATCGGGTCCGTGGTGGCGGGGCGGTCGCGGCGGCGGATATGGCGCTGGCGGAGGTGATGCGGGGTCGTTTCGGGCATGAACTTGGGCTGAGTTCTGTGGGTGCGGTGCGGGTCGAGGCTTGAGACGCCCGGGAGTGGTCGGCGTTGCGATGGACGGGTTCTGTGTCGTATATTCGGTAACCGATATGAGTGGAGTTGGTCGAAGTAAGAATTTGGAACCGCAGATGAACGCAGATGAACGCAGATGGGTGTTTATCCGTTCGCATCTTTGGTTCCACATTGCTGCTTGTTTTATTCCAGTCGAAGGTAATTGCTAATCGGGAATATTACGGAAACTCCATAGGTGGTTGCATCTATCGGTGCCACTTGCCATGCTGGCGGGTTGTAAGCAGATGGCTTTGTTTGTTGGAAGTATAAGAGCCAGGACGGCGATTTGTGTTGTGTTGTTACGGGTCGTCGATCGATTGACGGTGGCGGGGGCCGCTGGCTGGACATCGCGGCTGATGACGGTAACCTTTCGGGCTGGATAATGGGATTGGGCCAGGTGGAACCTGCTGCCTCGGTTGGCGTGCCGGTCGGCGTGGCCCAGTGTTTATTGATAGAACAGGCGGTCACATATGCGAACCGAATTGATTTCGATCCCGACCGATACGCTTCCGCTCGATGGGGCGCTGCACCTGCCGGATGGGCCGGTCACCGGTGCGGTGCTGCTATTCCATGGCAACACCATGAACTTTTACGTCGGCGCGCCGCGGTTCCTGCCGCCGGCGCTGACGGCGATGGGGTATGCGTGCCTGGCGTTCAACCGGCGCGGGCACGACATCCTGAGTATCCGTGACAGCCGAGCGGCGGAGGGGGCGGCGTTCCAGTTGACGGCGGATGGGATCGAGGACAACCGCACCGCGGCGAAGTGGATGGCGGGGCGGGGGTTTCCGCCGCCGGTGGTGATCGGTCACAGCAACGGCGGCATGCTGGCGGTGCCGCATGTGGTGGCGCATCCAGATACGCCGGCGCTGATCCTGCTGTCGGCGCATGGCGGCGGCACCGAGGGCCTGCGGCGGTCGAGCCAGGCCGGGCTGATGGCGGGCAACCGGCTGGAGGAACTGACCGACCAGGCACGGACCATGGTGGCGGCCGGGCGGGGGCGGGAGCTGATGCTGATGCCGGGATGGTGGTATGTGATCACGGCGGAGAGCTTCCTCGACCGGCGGAGCCAGATGCCGGATACGTTGGAGCTGGCGCCGTCGATCGCCTGTCCGGTGCTGTACATACGCGGCGACCAGGAAGATCCGCAGACGTATCCGGCCGAGGCGTTCCGCGACCGGGCGGCCGGTATCGTCGATGTGGATATCGTTCCCAACTGCGACCACTTCTATCGTGGGCGGGAGGATGCGGTGATCGAGCGGGTGACCGCCTGGCTGCGGAAGACGCTGCCGGCGCGGGGCTGACCCGGGGACCGGTCTTTGGGGGTGTGTGGCGAGATGTCACGGTGGCCATCCGGCAACGGTAGGCTGTTCCGGGTGGCAAATCGGCCAAGCGTTCTTGACACCCGTTCCCCCCATCGGTAGCAAGCGCCGGCTTTCCGGCATGTAATGTTGCCAGGAGCGAGCATGAGTCAGGATGACGGCGGCCCTGGTGCCTCTTTTGAGGATCGCCTGAAGGTCGCCCGAAGCAAGCAGGGTCTCGACGCCCCGACGAAGCCACCCGGAGAGGATGGCCTTGGCGGTTCGGCGTGGGGTATCGGTGCGCGGGTTGGGGTAGAGCTGGTTTCGGCCCTTGTGGTGGCGGTCGCCATCGGTTACGGGCTGGACCGGGTGTTCCACACGACCCCGATCCTGACGGCGGTGTTCGTGCCCCTGGGCGGTGCGGCGGGGGTGGCGAATCTATGGCGTGTCTTTGCGCCAAAACAGTCTGATCGAGGTTAGGAGCGCACAGCGTGGCGGCCGAGGGTTCAAGCAGCATCGACGCGCTGGGGCAGTTCCAGCTTCATCCGGTCCTGGGCGACATCGGCGCCTCGGTCAATTTCACGCAGTCCAACCTGATGATGGTGGTTGCCAGCCTGCTGGTGCTGGCGCTGCTGTGGTTCGGCATGAAGCCTCGGGCGATGGTGCCTGGCCGGCTGCAGGCGGCGGCGGAACTGAGCTATGAGTTCGTGATGTCGATGTGCGTCGGGGAGATCGGCCCGGAAGGCCGCAAATTCTTCCCGTTCGTGTTCACGCTGTTCTTTTTCATCCTGTTCGGCAACCTGCTGGGTGTGTTCCCGTATTTCTTCACCTTCACCAGCCACATCATGGTGACGCTGGCGCTGGCGCTGCTGGTGTTCGTGCTGGTGACGGTGGTGGCGATCAAGGAACACGGGCTGCACTTTTTCAGCTACTTCCTGCCGCAAGGCATCCCGGTGGTGCTGGCGCCGCTGCTGGTGGTGATCGAGGTGATCTCCTACCTGTCGCGCATCATCTCTCTGTCGGTTCGTCTTTTCGCCAACATGATGGCCGGCCACGTCATGCTGGAGGTGTTCGGCGCCTTCATCATCATGCTGGGTGGCTTCGGCCTGCTGGGCTATGTGCCGGCTGCTCTGTCGTTCGGGCTGAATACCATCCTGATCGGGTTCGAGCTGCTGGTGGCCGCGCTGCAGGCTTATGTGTTTGCTGTGCTGACCTGCATCTATCTGCACGACGCGGTTCACCTGCACTGAGTATCACTTCCCAACCCCTGAACAACCGGGCCGAGGTTTCGGCCCGCGCGGCTGGATAATCGAAAGGAAATACGACCATGGATCTCGCTTCCGCCAAGATGATTGGTGCCGGTCTTGCCGTGATCGCTCTCGCGGGCGTCGGCGTCGGTATCGGCAACATTTTCGCCGCGCTGGTGAACAGCGTGGCGCGCAATCCCGCCGCGCGCGACCGGGTGTTCGGCCTGGCCATTCTGGGCTTCGCGCTGACGGAAGCGGTCGCGCTGTACGCGCTGGTTATCGCCTTCATCATTCTCTTCGTCTGACAAGGGCGAACGCGCCCATGCCCTGTTCGCAGAGAGACGAAGCGCGTTCGGCAGGCACCATGACGCTGTCGCGCTGGATCATGCCGCTTGTGGGAGCGGGCCTGGTGATGCTTCCCGCCGCCGCGATGGCGAAAGGGATGCCGCAGCTCGACTTCAGCACGCCGCTGACGACCAGTCAGGTGGTGTGGGGCGCGATCATCTTTATCGTGCTGTACATCCTGCTTTCCCGTACCGGCCTGCCCCTGGTGGCGTCGGTGCTGGAGGAGCGGGGGACGCGGATCGCCAAGGACCTGGATGAGGCCCGAGCGGCCAAGGCCAGCGCCGATGCCGGGATGGCGGAGGCGGAGCAGGCGACCGCGAAGGCTCGGGCCGAGGCGCAGGCGGCGATCAATGCCGCCTTGGAGGAAGCCAAGAAGTCCGCCGCGGCGCAGGCCGAGGTGTTGAATGCAAGGCTGGAAAAGCGGTTGCAGGATTCGGAGGCGCAAATCGCCCAGGCGCGCGTCTCGGCGATGAGCGCGCTGCGCCAGGTGGCGACGGAGACGGCGACCACGGTGGTGACCCGGCTGAGCGGGGCGGCGCCGGATGCGGGCCGTCTGGGTAGCGCGATCGGGTCGGCGTTGGCCGCTCGCGGTATCGGCTGAACAGGAGCAGAGCATCATGCATCCCGAGGGAAGCTTCTTCGCTGAGCCCAGGAACTGGGTCGTCCTGGCGTTTATCCTGTTCTTCATCCTGTTCGGGAAGAAGCTGTGGGGCGTGCTGGCCGGGATGCTGGACGCGCGCGCGGTCAGTGTGAAGGCGGAATTGGAAGAGGCGGCGCGGCTGCGGCGGGAGGCGGAGTCGATGTTGCGCGATGCCGAGAAGCAGCGCGCGGATGCGTTGGCTGATGCCAAGGCGCTGATCGAGGGCGCCAAGGCTGAGGCGAGCCGATTGACGGCGGCGGCGGCGGCCGAGGCGGAGGCGTCGGCCAAGCGGCGCGAGCAGATGGCGATCGACCGGATCGCGGCGGCCGAAAAGGCTGCTGTCGATGATGTCCGGCTTGCGGCGGCGGAGGTCGCGACGACGGCGGCTCGGCAGGTGCTGGCGGAGGGACTGAGCGCCGATGCGGATTCGGCGCTGATCGACCAGGCGATTACCCAGTTGCCGGCGGCGCTGGCGGCTCGTCGGGCCGCCTGAGGGCGGGTCTGGCCGCGGGTTTTACCGTAGGCGTTCCATGGCGCCGGCCATGAGTTCGATTTGGCGGGCGAGGCGGGCCAGGGTGTCGTTTTCGGGGCCGGTGGGGCGTGGGGGCAGGTCCGTTTGGCCGGAGCCCAGTTGGCGCATCGAAGTGGCGATCCAGTCACGCCAGAGCCGCAGGGCCGGGATTGGCGTGCCGGCGGCGACCAATGGATCGTGTTGCAGGCGTGCCAGGCGGCCGGCGCAGCGGCGTAGTGCCGCATCGACGACCATTGCGGCTTCCAGCGTGTCTTGCTGCTTCTTGCCGGGATCCAGCAGTGCTCGGGTGATCAGGGCCTCCAGCGCGTTGCTGGCGAGGCCGGCGGCGCGGCGAGCCGGGCCCAGCGGGGTGCCGGTGGTGTCGCCCAGCAGGGCGGAGAAATCCGCCTCGGCATAGGCGCCGTGTGCGGCGATGGCGTCTTTTACCTGCGCTGCGACCAGATCGGGTTCTCGGCTTGGCCAGAGCAGGAAATTCGCGCCGACGGCGATCAGGCCGCCCAGGATGGTGAAGGCGGCGCGGGCGAAGGCGATCGTCCACTCGCCGGTGCCGGGGGTGCCGGATTCCACCAGCAGCACCACCAGGGGGGTCAGGGCCATCATGAACAGGCCGAAGCTGACGGCCCGGATGGCGAAGGCCAGCATCGACAGCGGGAACATCGCGGCGGCGATGGCCATCGGCGTGGCGCAGACGAGTCCCACCAATCCGGCGATGATCCCGCCCACGGCGGTGCCGGCGATGCGCTCGATCGCGCGGGTGTAGGTCAGCGAATAATAGGGCTGCATGGTCGCGACGACGGTGATTGTCAGCCAGTGGTCGTAGGGGGTGAACCAGAACATGGTGAAAGCAAGCGGCAGCGCCGCGGTGACGCCGGTGCGCACGGCGTGGCGCAAGGCGGGGGATTTCCAGTTCAGGTTGGCGCGCAGGGGGCGGATCACCTGGGGCCAGAAGGGCATGGTGCGGCCGTCGGAATCGACTCCCGGGGCGAGATTCGAGGGCACGGCCAGGGTGTAGGCGATTCGCAGCCGCTCCGTGATGCGGTCGATGACGGCGCGCAGGGGGGAACCGTCGGGCAGGGCGTCGAGGCCGGCGACGATCGTGTCGATGGCCCGGTTGATGCGGGGGTGGACGTTCGGGTCGTCGGTGACGATGCCGCGGCCGAGGACCAGCAATAGCGGGCGCAGGCGGCGCAACAGCCGTTCGGCGATCTGGCGTTCGGCGGGTGAGTCATGCTCCAGCAGGTCGCTGAGCGCGATCAGGGCGCCGAAGATCTGGTCGGCGGTCTCCAGCCTGATGATCGCCTGGGTGGCGCGGTTGCTGGCCGCGCCCCGGGCGCGCAGGGTGTCCATGACGACTGTCCGAGCGGCTTCGATGGCCTCGCGGGCGGCGCGGCGGTGGATGCGGGCGTGCGCTTCCCAAGCCGTGTCGGTGATGGTGGGGGTGCGTACCAGGGTGTGCAGATCGCGGGTCAGTTCGGACAGGACGCGGTATGCCTCGCCGACCGCGCGCCGAGCGGGCAGGAACGGGTGGACCTGCCATATCACCATGGTGAGCAGGATGGCCCACAGGGCGCCTGCGATGAAGGAGGCGGCGAGAATGGCGGCCTCGGTCGGGCTGGGGTTGCCGCGGTCGAGCGACAGGATCTGCACGGTGGCGAGGAGGGCGCCCAGCTGCTGGGGGGCCTGGCCGTAGATCCGTACGAAGGAGGAGCAGAACAGGCCGAATACGCCGAGTGGGAGGGCGACGGCGGGGCCGAAGTCGCGCAACAGGCCGTAGATTGCCGTTACGGCGGCGCCGAGAAGCGCGAAGGTCAGCAGTATCGGCACGCGGCGGCGGATTGGGCCGCCGGGGTCGCAGATGCAGGTCAGCAGGGCTGCGAGTGCGGCTTCTCGCAGCGGCGCAAAGGCGAGGTATTCGTTCAGCGCGATGATGACGGCGACGGAAAGGCCGGCGCGTATGGCCTCGGACACGCTGATCGCCCTGGCGTTGACGACGATCGGCAGGCGCGCGAGGTCGGGCGCGCTGAAGAAGGAGGCTGATGGCATGGGAGGTTATTGCCGCTTGGCCTGGAAAAAGTCGCGCAACAATGCGGCTGATTCGGTTTCTCGGACGCCGCCGACGATGTCGGGGCGGTGGTGGCAGGAGGCGGCGTCGAAGATGCGGGCGCCGTGGTCGACTCCGCCGCCCTTGGGGTCGTAGGCGCCGAAGATGAGCCGGCGGACGCGGAACAGGCTGATGGCGTGGGCGCACATTGGGCATGGCTCCAGCGTGACGACCAGGTCGCAGTCGGGCAGGCGGGGGCTGTGGCGGATGGCGGCGGCGGTTCGGAGGGCGAGGATTTCGGCGTGGGCGGTGGGGTCGTTATCGGATTCCGTGCGGTTGCCGGCGCGGGCGATGATGCGGCCGTCGGGGCTCAGGACGACGGCGCCGACGGGGATTTCGCCGCGGGCGGCGGCGGCGCGGGCTTGGTCGAGCGCGTGCTGCATCGGGTCTGGGGTCATGCGGGTGGTTATAGCTGGTTGCTTGCGGGGCGTGGGGATTGTATAGCGGGCGCCGCGTGGTCGGCCGGCGTAGCTCAGGGGTAGAGCAACTGATTCGTAATCAGTAGGTCCACAGTTCGATTCTGTGCGCCGGCACCATATTTTCTCCAAAGCTGTGGCGGACGATCCTGGCGCTACATGTCAGGGAGGTAGCTATTCGGGCAATCTCGGCGGCAATGCTCACGCAAGCCCCCCTCAACACGTCGGAGCGGAACTCAGCAAGACGGCTGACCTCGTCAGGCAAATCCGCGACCTGAAGGGCAAGCTTGGATTGACGCCAGCGGCCGGGAGAGAGTTCGCCGCCCACGTCACTTGCCTTGAGGACGAACTGAAGAAACCCGCACCAGACCCTGGGCGAATGACTGGTCTCCTTGGATCCATCCGAATTGTGTGCGATGGGGCGGCCGGGACTCTGATTGCCGCAGGCACCGTAAGTCTCGTGGGCAGCATCCACTTCTAGTGTCCCGAATCTGAGGTTCGCCACAGTGGGTGAATCTCAGATTCGAAACACTAGCCCTTTGTTTTCAGTGGCCTGCTGGTCCCAGAAGCCCGCCGCAAGATGCGACGAACTCCTGGTGCAGGACACTAGCCCTTTGATCGACTCGCCGGATGGCATCGCTGCTCCGCCCCCGCCTTGACGGCGGCGCGCGATCCCTTGAACCTGTCAGAAAACCAGGGGGAAACGATGAGCGATAAGCTGAGCCGCAGATTGGTGTTATCGGCACCGGCCGCTCTTTGGGCAGGCGGTGCATTCGCACAACAGAACGAGCCATTCCGCTTCGGCGCCCTGATGCCAACCACCGGTCCGGAGGCGGGCTATGGGCTGGATTTCGTCAAGACCTATGAGATGGCGGTCAAGGACATCAACGACAAAGGCGGCGTCGCCGGTCGGAAGCTGGAGATGATCGTTCTCGACACCCAGGCGAAACCCGAACTGGCCATCAGCGGGGCGAACAAGCTGATCGAAGTGGACAAGGTGGCGGTGATCATCACCGCCTGGAGTTCCGTGGTGAAAGCGGTCGCCCCGATCGCCAACCGCACCTCGGTGCTGGAATTGAACATGGGCGCCAATTCGCCCGACATCGCCCATCTCGGCGATTACGTCTACACGGTCTTTCCGCTGGCCGAGGTCGACGTGACGGCCCTCGCCAAATACACCCGCGAGAAGCTCGGCAAATCGCGAGCGGCGGTGCTTTACATCAACAACGACACCGGGATCGGCGGCGCGAAAATCTATCGCGATGTCTTCACCGCCGCCGGTGGACAAGTCGTTGCGTTCGAGGCGTACGATCCCAAGGCGACCGACTTCACCGGCGTGCTGTTGAAAGCTCGCGTCGGCAACCCGGACGTGGTGCATATCCACGGCTTGTCGGAACTGCCGCAGGTGATCGCTCAGATGCGCCAACTGGGTATGACGCAGCAGATCACCAGTTACTCGGCCGGCTACAATCCGAAGTTGCTGGCGCAACTTGGTTCAGCCGCCGAGGGGTTGATCGTCACCTCACTGGCGCCGACGGCAACGACAAATCCCAATGTGGCGAAGCTGCTGGACCTGTGGAAGCAGGTGGGCCGAGCGCCGAACGGCCTGCCCTATCTGCAATACGCCTGGGATTCCACCGTCGTGGTCGCGGACCTGTTCGCCTGGGTGGACAAGAACAAGCTGGCGGTGACAGGTGACAATCTGCGCAAGGCATTGCTGGAAATCCGGACCTTCGACCTGCCGATGACCGGCAAGCTGGTGGTCACCGACGACCACCGGGTCCACAAGCCGGTCTATCTTTACGTCGTGAAGAACGGGCAATTCACCCTGCTCGATACGATCGCCTGACTTATCCCCGACAATGACCGATCCCGTCATCCTGTTGCAGATCCTGTGGACCGGGATCGCGATGTCGTCGTACTTCGTGTTGTTTACCGTGGCTTTCGCGTTGACGTTGAAGGTCGAGAAGCTGTGGAACTTTGCCCAGGCCGGGCTGATGGGCATCGCGTTCTACTCCATGTTCTGGTCGTTGAACGCCGCCCATTGGCCGACTTGGGCCGGCATCGTGGCGTCACTCCTGCTGACGACGGCCGTCACCATCGGCGTTGAAATCTGGGCGATCGACGTGCTGCGGCGGCGTCATTCCAGCGGGCTGATCTTCTTCATCTTCACCCTGATATTCTCCCAGTTCGTTGCCTTTCTGTTGACCCTCCTGTTCGGCACCGAACCGGAAACCATCTTCCCCAGCGTGATGTCGCCGGTGCGCATTGTCGGCGGCGTCGCCGTCAGCGATTGGGACCTGCAGGCGATCGGCCTGACTCTGGCGATGCTGATCGGGCTTTACCTGCTGATCCGTTTCACCCGCGACGGCCAGTTCATGCTGGCTGTGGCGGACAACGAGAAGCTGTCGGAGATCTACGGGATCAGCGCCCGGCGCGCCTACATCCTGTCCGGCGTCATCTCCGCCTTGTTGATCGTCACCGGCATCTGGCTCTACGGCACACGCGCCGGGGTCACGCCGGACGTACCGGTCGACCTGATCCTGACGGCGGTGATTGCGACCCTGATCGGCGGCCTGGGCCGTGTCTTCTCGGCCGGCATTGTCGCGGTGGGACTGGCGCTGCTGCAAAGCTTCAGCATCCTGTTCATCGCCTCCAAATGGCAGGGAATGCTGCTGTACGGTATCCTGTTCTTTGCCCTGCTGGTGTTCCCGCGCGGCATCCCGGCCTGGCGCCCGCGCCGTATCCAACCGGCGCCAAAACCAGCGGCAACCGCAACGGCGGGGGGCTGACCGCATGGACTACCTTGCCAATTCCGGCGTGCTGATCGGCATCTACATCATCCTCGCCGCTGGCTATAACCTCATCATCGGCTATGGCGGTCTCAATACGATCGCGCATCCGATCTTCTTTGCCCTGGGCGCCTATACGGCTGCATTGCTGGCTATCGACACCGGCCTGCCCCCAGTGATCTGCATCGGCGCGGGCATCGGCGTGGCGGTGATCGCCTCTGTCGCGCTCGCGGTTACGACGCTGCGCATTTCCGGCGACTACCTGCTGATCGCCAGCCTGGGCTTCCAGCTTGGCTTGTTGCAACTGATTAACAATCTGGATTTTACCGGCGGCCCGTCCGGGCTATCGAACATTCCGGTGACGCTGAATGGGCCGGCGCGTGGCTGGCTGTACCTGATGATCACCGCTGCCCTCGCCCTGCTGGTGATCTGGCTGGTTCACCGCGGCATGTCCGGTCCGTTCGGCCGAGCCGTGCGCGCCATGCGTGATGACGACGTGGCCTGTGCCGCCCTGGGACGCGGCCTGTTCACCATGAAAGTGGTGATCTTCGCCTTCGGCTGTGGCACTGCTGGCCTCGCCGGCGGGATGTACGCTTACTATTTCCAATACATCAGCCCAGAGCAGTTCAACGTCGCGCAATCGGCGACGATCCTGACGATGGTCGTGCTGGGCGGCATCGGCACGATCTGGGGCCCCGTGCTCGGTGCCTTCGTCCTGGTGGCGCTGCCGCAGGTGATTACCTTCCTGCAACTGCCTTCCAGCCTGGTCGGGCCGCTGCAAGGCCTGATCTTCACGTCTTTGGTGATCCTGTTCCTGTTCCTGCGGCCGCACGGCCTGATCGGGACGCGTAGCCCGGGAGCAGCGCATTGAGCCAGGAAATCCTCCGGCTGGAGAATGTCTGCAAGCGCTTCGGCGGTATTGTCGTTGCAGACGATATCTGTCTGTCGCTGCATGCCGGCGACGTGCTCGGGCTGATTGGTCCGAATGGTGCCGGCAAAACCACATTGTTCAATCTGGTCTCCGGCCTGATCCAGCCCGACGCTGGCAAGATCTACCTGCAAGGACGCGCGCTGACGGGTCCACTGCATCGCAGGGCGCGCGCCGGTGTCGCCCGCACCTGGCAGCACATGCGCCTGTTC
>DATAZJ010000652.1:0-1518 GCA_036272115.1 Rhodopila sp.
CGCCGCGTGGCCGGCCCGCGATACCGCCGGCTGGATCACGCCGTCTCGAACAGGCGCTGCCCAACATATTCGCCCTGCCGCACGCCGCCGGGGATCGCGAACAACCCGCCGCCGGTATGCGTCACGAACTGGTTCAACATGTCGAACTTCGCCATTTTCTCGAACAGTTTGACGAACCCTGTCCGCGGATCGATCTGATAGCACACGAACAGCAGCCCGGCATCGTACTCCATCCCCTGGCGCCACGGCGGCCACCGCTCCGCCGTGAAGTTCACCCCGTCGTTATAGGAATAGCCCCGCCGCAGGATCTCCGCCGCCCCGTTGGCCGCCGCGTTACCCAGGCGTACATGCGCGTTTTCCGCGATCACCGGGTTTTCGTCGCCATCGGTTCGATCCAGACCCAGCGGCTCGAACTCACCCTTCAACCCCAGCGGCGCCCCGGAGTATTTCTGCCGCCCGAACGTCTGCTCCTGGAACGAAACCTTGGTGCGGTCCCAGTGCTCCAGCGCCATCCGAATCCGCCGTGCGACCATGTAACTGCCGCCCCGCATCCACGCCGGTCCATCCTCGCCGACCCAGACGGCCTTGCCCACGTCCGGCGGCGACTGCGTGCCATCCTTGAAGCCCATCAGGTTCCGCGTCGTCGCCCCATCCTCCGGCCGCGACATGAACCCGGTCTGGGTCCAGCGCAGATCGACCGCATCGTACGCCAACCGACCCAACTGCCGCACCGCATGGAACGCCACCTGCGGATCGTCGGCACAAGCCTGGATCGACAAATCGCCGCCGGTCTTCTCCGCCACCAACTGATCGCCGTTGAACCGAGGCAAATCGATCAGCGCATCCGGCCGCGACCCCGCCAGCCCATACCGATCCTTGCCATCCTTCACGAACAACCCCGGACCAAACCCGAACGTCAGCGTCAACCGCGCCGCCGGCAGCCCGAGCGCGTCGGCGGAATCCGGTCCCGGAACATCCTGGTCCGTCCCCATCGGTTCCGCCGTCTGCCCGGCGGTCAGCCGAGCCGCCGCATTCGTCCACGTCCGCAACAACGCGATGACGTCGTCACGCTTCTCCGTGGTCAGGTCGAACGCGGCGAAATAGCAATGCGACTGCTGCCGCGTCACGATACCGGCCTGATGGTCGCCCCAGAAAGCCTCCGTCGCGGCAGCCGGTCTCTCGGCGGCCGGCGCCCCCCGAACGACGACCCCAGCCGAGGCAACCAGTCCGCCGGCAGCCGCCAGCAGGCCTCGGCGTGACGAGCGCAAACCGGTCATCGTGACTCCATCACCGTGTTCATGTCGTCCTCGACATAATAGAACGCCTTGCCGTCGGGCCGCATGGCGATCCCGAACAGATCGCCGTTGCCCGGCGGCGACTGCGCCTGGTTGTTATCGATCCACTGTGCATAAATCTGCTTGTGCGCCACCGGATCGATCTCCACCACCTGTCCGTTCCACGCATTGCACGACAGCAGATGCCCATTCGGCAGGATCATCAGCGCCAGCGGGTGGCTCA
>DATAZJ010000653.1:0-4570 GCA_036272115.1 Rhodopila sp.
ATGAAGATCTCCTTCACCCCGGCCATCTCGGCCTTCTTGCGCGCCGGCTCCAGTTCCTCCCCCTGGCCGAGGTCGGCGGTAAAGGTCACGACCTCACAGCCATAGGTCGTCTGCAGCCAGCGCAGGATCACGCTGGTGTCCAACCCGCCCGAGTAGGCAAGAACGACCTTCTTCACATCCTTGACGGCCATGACGCGCGAAATCTCCACATTTTCCTAGGCCGGAGTAGCGCCAGCGAAGCCCCCCACGCAAGCCGTGAAGCGACAGACGATCCCGCATCGACCGTTCGCCGGCACCCCTAAGCCGTTGTTAACGCCTTCCAGCGACAGTCATCCCGCATGCGAATACCCACCGTGCCCACACCCGCGCGGTCAAGGTCGGACGATATACGCCAATGACGCCTTTTATCTTGAAGGAAGGCGCCAATGGCGTATAAAGCAAATGACCGATTGGTTGGTGGCGGTCGCCGGGACCGCTCCATTCATCCGTCAGGCCGCCAAACTATCGACAGAGGACGATCGCAACGCCTCCGTGGATTTTATCGCCGCCAACCCTGACGCCGGCGACGTCATTCCCGGACACCGGCGGCCTGCGCAAGGTTCGCTGGGGCCGGCCAAACCCCGGTAAGCGTGGCGGTGTGCAGATCATCTACTTCTACCACGACGATTCGATGCCGCTCTATCTGCTGCTGATTTATGCGAAGGCGGAACGGGAAATCCGGACCCAAGACGAAAAGCGACGCGCGCGGGCGCTGACCGAAAGTATCAAACAGACCTACCGGAGAAATCAGGACCATGACCAAATTTGGCGACGTGCTGATCGAGAGCCTGGGCGATGCCCTCGCCCATGCGCGTGGCGCCACCTCCGGCGTGCGCGTTCACACCGCCCGGGTGCCCGATGTCCGCGCGATCCGCCGTAAACTGCGCATGTCGCAGCAAATGTTCGCCGAAACCTACCGAATTCCCCTACCCACGCTGAAAAACTGGGAGCAGGGCCGCCGCCACCCGGACGCCCCCGCCGCTGCCTATCTGCTGGCCATCTCACGCCTGCCGGCCGAACTCGCCGCCGCCATGGCCCACGATTCCTGATCCGCCATTGCCAGCCTGCCCCCGGCACAACATGATCCAAGCCACACAGGGGATCGACCTTCCATCCATGCCTATCCGCGCAGTCTGCTTCGATGTCGGGGAAACCCTGATCGACGAAACCCGCCACTGGACCGAGTGGGCCGCTTTCCTCGATGTCCCCGCCATGACCCTGTTCACCGCCATCGGCGTGACCATGGAACGCGGCCACTCGCTCCGCCGCGTCTTCGAGATCTTCAAGCCCGGCCTGGACCCCAACACCGCCCGCAAGCTGCGCGCCGCCCAGGGCTGGGCCTACGATTTCACCCCACAGGACCTCTACCCCGACGCGATTCCCTGCCTCACCACCCTGCGCGAACGGGGCTACAAGGTGCTGATCGCCGGCAACCAGCCGCTGGAAGCCGAGGCCGCACTCGCCCGCCTCGACCTGCCCGCCGACCTGATCGCCAGTTCCGCCGGCTGGGGCGTGTCCAAGCCCGATCCACGCTTCTTCGCCAAAGTCATCGAAGCCGCCGGCGTTCCCGCCGCCGACATCGCCTATGTCGGCGACCGCCTGGACAACGACGTCCTCCCCAGCCTGGCCGCCGGCATGACGGCTGTGTTCGTCCGCCGCGGCCCCTGGGGCTGGATGCACGCCGAAAAGCCCGAGATCGAGCAGGCCCACATCCGCCTCGACAGCCTCCTGGACCTCCCCGACCGGCTCGCCGCCCTATGACCGGCTATGATCCCGCCGCCAATGATTGGCGAGCCCTGCGCAATGCCGCGATGCCAGGCGGCCTGGGCATTCCCTGGGCGAAAAAACAAGACGATCAGTGGCTGTACGGCCTGCTCACCGGCCCCGAACACGCCAACCCCGCCGGCGCCGTGCATGGCGGCGTGTTGATGGCCTTCGCCGACCACGGGTTGAGCTTCCTCGCCTGGGAAGCAGCGAAGCGCGCCCCATGCACCACCATCCAGCTCAACACCCATTTCCTGGATGCCATCAAGCCCGGCGAATTCCTCGAACTGCGCGGCGAGGTCACCCGGCGCACCCGCGGTCTCGTCTTCGTGCGCGGCGTGATCGGCGCCCGCGACGAACACAACCTGCGCGATGCCGGCGCCATCGACGGAATCTGGCGCGTGTTGCGAGCCCCCTGACCTTTCGCAGCCGCCCTTGGCCGCCTATCTGCTTTTCGCGCATGATCGCGTCCGCCGGCACCTCAGAGGGCACAGATCATGCGATCACGCGGCACGGCCAGCCAGAAAGGACGCTCCATGGACATCGATCCCGGCCCCAGAGGTAAACGGGGAACCTTGACGCTGGCGATCGATGTGGGCGGAACACGGCTGAAAGCCGGTCTGCTCAATCAGCAGGGTGAGATGGTGGCAGGCCCGAACCGGGTGGACACCCCGCAGCATCCCGCCCCCCAGGTCGTACTGGACGCGCTGGTCGGGCTGGCCACCCCGCTCGGCGATTTCGACCGGATTTCGGTGGGATTCCCCGGTGTCGTCCGGCACGGCCAGGTGCTGACCGCCCCCAATCTCGGCACGCCGGAATGGCACCATTTCCCCCTCGCGGCTTCGTTGACCGACAAACTCGGCAAACCGGCACGCATGCTGAACGATGCCGAGGTCCAGGGCTTGGGCGTCATCTCCGGCAAGGGCCTGGAATGTGTCATCACCCTCGGCACCGGATTTGGCTTTGCCCTGTTCCAGGATGGCCGCCCGGCGCCGCACCTGGAACTGAGCCAGCACCCTATCCACAAAGGCAAGACCTACGACCAGTTCATCGGCGTCGCGGCTTACAGCGATGTCGGGCGCAAGCGCTGGAACCGCCGCCTGCGACGCGTCCTGGCCTGCATCACCACGCTGGTTGGATACGACACGCTGTACATCGGTGGCGGCGATGCCAAGCAGGTGCAGTTGGAACTGGCACCCAACATCCATCTGGTGGCCAACACCGCAGGCATCACCGGCGGCGTCAGGCTATGGGATAAATCCCTGGATTCGATGTTCGCGGCCGCGGGGTAGACCTCCATCAACTCGCATGGAGGCCGCCTCACCGCCGGCCACCACCCCCGTCATGCTGACGCAGGTCAGCCTCCACGCAGAACGATGCAAACCCGGAGCCACGAACAGCAAGCACGCCCGAAGCCGAACGCGTTCCGATAGCAACCGGCGTTGAGCAGACTCTTCGGTTGACCCCGTCCGTCATGCCGACGGAGGTCGGCATCTACGCCTTTTACGAGCGAAAACAAAGGCATGGATGGCAAGACACCCCTCGCCATGACGGCTGCGCGGCGGTGCCGACGGGTCAAAATCAAGGGCGATTGGTATAACCCATCCCCCGCGCGAACCCGACCGCCCCCGGCGTCTCCTCACCCAGCGTGTGCCGGGTCAGCGTGAACGAGACCACCGCGCCGATCAGCGACAATCCCCCCGCCAGCACGAACGCCGAGGAGAAACTGCCGGTGATCTGCACGATATAGCCCGTAACGATCGGCGCCAGCAGGCCGAACACGTTGCCGCCCAGCACCATGAACGCGAACGCCCGCCCGCTGTCCGCCTGCGACCGCAGCAGATCGTTGGCCAGCGCGGCATTGGTCGCCGTCGCGGTGCCACCGAAGCTCACCGGGAAGATCGTCAGGACCACCACCATCGTCAGCGAACCGACGAACGGGATCGCCAACCCGACAGAACACAGCAGCAAACATGCCACCACCACCAGCCGGCGCGCCCCGTTGCGCATGGTCTGCGGCGTCAGCATCCGGTCGCCGATCCAGTTCGTCACGATGATCACCACCCCACCGATCAGGAACGGCACCGAGGTGAACAGCCCGGAGTTCACGATCGACAATCCGCGCACGGTTTGCAGATAGTTCGGCAGCCAGCTCAGGTACAGATACACGGAATACACCGCGCACCCCTGGGAGATCGCCAGCCCCCACATCGACGGCGACCGCAGCAAGCCCCGATAGCCCACCCCGCCGCCTGACGTCGCCGGCTCGCCTTCATGCCGTTCCGCCAGGATGCGCCGCCGCTCCGCCTCCGGGATCCAGCGCGTCCGCTCCGGCGTCGAAACGAATGCCAGCCACACCCCAACCCAGACCAGGCCGATCAAACCGGTGATCAGGAACGACCAGCGCCATGACGTTGCGGCGATCAGCCACGCCACCAGCGGCGCGCTCAGCGCCGGGCCGAACAGCGTGCCCGCCTGGATCAGGCCGACCGCCAGGCCGCGTTCGGTATAGGGTGCCCAATCCCGCACCGCGCGATAGCTGACCGGGAACGTCGGCGCCTCACCGGCACCCAGCCCGAGCCGTGCCAGTATCATCGTGGTAAAGCCGGTCGTGGCGCCGGTCAGCATCTGCGCCACCGACCAGAACGCGGCACCGATGGCGGCCAGGCGATGCACCCCCAGACTGTCCACCAGCCGCCCGCTCGGCAGCATCATCACGACATACGCCCAGAGAAACGATGAGAACAGGAAGCCAAGCTGGACCGGC
>DATAZJ010000654.1:0-8207 GCA_036272115.1 Rhodopila sp.
GGATGTCGTACTTGTTCAAGATGTCCATGGCCTCGAACTTCGTCTTGGTCATGGTCCACTGCTCGATCGTGTCGAAGATGGACTTCAGCTTCGGCAAGCGGGCCGGCGGCTTGGCATAGCCGGGATCTGTCTTCCACTCGGGCTTGCCGATCACGTCGCAGATCGACTCCCACACCGGCGCCTGAGCGATGAAGTAGATATAGGCATTGGGATCGGTCTCCCAGCCCTTGCACTTCAGGATCCAACCCGGCTGCCCGCCACCGGACGCATTGCCGGACCGAGGCACCGCCTCGCCAAACTTGCCGTCCGGATACTGCGGGAACTCGGTCAGCGGGCCGTGGGCGAGCCGCTGCTGGTCGCGCAGCTTGACGCGGCACAGGTTCAGCACCCCGTCCTGCATCGCCACATCGACTTTCTGCCCGAGCCCCGTGGTATTCCGCTGGAACAATGCCGCCACGATGCCCAGCGCCAGATGCAGACCGGTGCCGGAATCGCCGATCTGGGCGCCGGTGACCGTCGGCGGGCCATCGTCAAATCCAGTCGTGGACGCCGAACCGCCAGCGCACTGCGCGACGTTCTCGTACACCTTGCAGTCCTCGTAGGGCCCAGGACCGAAGCCCTTGATCGAGGCCAGGATCATCTTCGGATTGAGCTGCTGCACCCGTTCCCAGGTAAAGCCCATCCGGTCCAGCGCGCCAGGGGCGAAATTCTCCACCATCACGTCACATGATTTGACCAGCGCCTCCAGCACTTCCCTACCGTGCTTGTCGCGCCCGTCGATGGTGATCGACCGCTTGTTGTGGTTCAGCATGGTGAAATACAGGCTGTCCACGCCCTTGATGTCCTGCAACTGGCCGCGCGTGATGTCGCCGACCCCAGGCCGCTCGACCTTGATCACATCGGCGCCGAACCACGCCAGCAACTGCGTGCAGGTCGGCCCTGACTGGACATGGGTGAAGTCGAGGATTTTAACCCCGTCGAGTGCTTTCGTCATCTGGTCCTCACTTTGTCTTCAGGTTGCTCTTGGGATTGAGATTGCCGATATTGCCGCTCTCGCTGCCCGCCGCCGGATCGATCGCCGCGTTGATCAGCGTGGGTTTGCCGGATTCGATGGCCGCATCGACCGCGCGTTTCAGCTCATCCGGCGTGGTCACATGCACGCCGACCCCGCCAAAACCCTCGATCATCCGGTCGTAGCGGGACCCTTTGACGAACATGGTTGTTGCCGGATCGGCACCGCCGCTCAGGTTCACGCCGTCGCCGCGATAGATGCCGTCATTGTTGAACACGACCACGCAGACCGGCAGGTTGTAGCGGCAGATCGTTTCGACCTCCATGCCGGAAAAGCCGAACGCGCTGTCGCCCTCGACGGCGAGCACCGGCTTGCCGGTTTCGATCGCCGCGGCAATGGCAAAGCCCATGCCGATGCCCATCACGCCCCACGTGCCGACGTCCAGCCGCTTCCTCGGTTGATAGATGTCGATCACGCCGCGCGCCTGGTCCAGCGTGTTCGCCCCCTCATTCACCAGGATCGTGTCCGGCCGTTCCTTGATCACGTCACGCAGCACGCGCAGCGCCGAGTGGTAGTCCATCGGCGAGGAGTTCTTGCCCAGGCGCGACGCCATACGAGCGATGTTGGTCTCCTTCTTGGCATTGATCGCCTGTGTCCATTCTGCCGGCGGCTGCGCCCAATCGTTGCCCATACTACGCAGCAGCGCGGTGACGCATGACCCGATATCGCCCACCAGCGGCGCGGCGATCTCGACATTGCTGTCCATTTCGCGCGGTTCGATATCGATCTGAATGAACTTCTTCGACCCCGGCGGCCCCCACTGCTTGCCCTTGCCGTGACTGAGCAGCCAGTTGAGCCGAGCACCGATCATTACGACGACGTCGCTATCCAGAAGGACAGTGGACCGTGCCGCGGCCGCACATTGCGGATGTGTATCGGGCAGCAGGCCCTTGGCCATGCTCATGGGGATGTAGGGAATGCCGCTTTTCTCGACCAGCGCGCGAATGTCATCGTCGGCCTGCGCATAGGCCGCACCCTTGCCGAGGATGATCAGCGGACGCTTGGCGCCCCGCAGCACATCCAGCGCACGATCGACCGCGGATTGTGCCGGAATTTGCGCCGGTGCCGGATCGATCACCTTGACCAGCGAACGGCGGCCGGCCCCGGCGTCCATCACCTGGCTGAACAGCTTGCCCGGCAGGTCCAGATACACCCCGCCCGGCCGCCCCGAAACCGCCGCTCGGATCGCCCGCGCCACACCGATGCCGATATCGGCTGCGTGCAGCACGCGGAACGCCGCCTTGCACAGCGGCTTGGCCACGGCGAGCTGATCCATCTCCTCATAGTCGCCCTGCTGCAGGTCGACGATTTCGCGTTCGGAGGAGCCGCTGACCAGGATCATTGGAAAGCAGTTCGTCGTCGCATTGGCCAGCGCGACCAGCCCGTTCAGGAAACCCGGCGCCGACACCGTCAGGCACACGCCCGGCGACTTGGTCAGATAACCGGCGATCGCCGCCGCGTTGCCGGCGTTCTGCTCATGCCGGAAGGAGATCACCCGCATGCCGGAGGCCTGCGCCAGACGGCCAAGATCGGTGATCGGGATGCCCGGCACGCCGTAGATCGTCGTGATGCCGTTCAGCATCAGCGCGTCGATGACCAGATGGAACCCGTCGGTCAGTTCCGCTTCGGATTCGCCAGTCTGCTCAAGTGCTGTCGTCGCCGACATATTCATTTTCCTCCCGTTTCATTCGTTGCCGGCACACCGCCGGCATTCGGTCCATCCAGAAAATCGCCATGCCGTTCGACATGCGCCGCCAGACCCATCGTGTGATCGCGCACCAATCGTCCGGCCCGATCCGCGTCGCCTGCCCGCAACGCCGCGATAATCGCCCGATGGTCCCCCACCGATCGTTGCGCTCGGTTATCCTGAGTCATCGTCACCGCCCGCACTGCCCGCATGTGGATGAACAGCGAATCCGTCAGTGTAGACATCAGACCGATGCCGCCCAGCCGGATGATCGCCCGATGAAATTCCATATTGGCGTCGGAATATTCCGTTAGATGCCCGGTCGGGTCTTCCTCGAACGCGTCCATCAGGCCGGTCAGTTCGGCGATATCAGCCGGGGTCGCGGCGCCGGCGGCGAGGCGGGCCGCCATGCTCTCGATCGCCGCCCAGACGGTGATCATTTCCACGATCTCCCGCTTTGTCTTGCGTACCACGATGATGCCGCGGCGGGGGATGGAGCGGACAAAACCTTCCTGCTCCAGCACCGACAGGGCCTCGCGGATCGGCGTGCGGCTGACGCCCAAATCCTCGCTCAATCGCCGCTCATCCAGGCGGATTTCCCCGGCGCGGCCGTAGATATCCATGTCCATGATGGCGCGCTTGATCGCGTCGCTGGCTTGCTTGCGCAGGCCCAGCCCGACGTCCAGCGGCTCGATCCGCAATCTTGGCTGGGCTTGTGACAACCCATTCCTCCTGTTCCACGGGTATTTTGTATTTTGTATGCCACAGCCGTCAAGAGGGCAGGGTCGCCATTGGTGGCGCCATGGCCCTGGTCAATCCGGCGCGGTTCCGCTTCACTGCCGTCATGACCACGGGGGGAATCGCGGTATGGTTGCGGTCCAGGAGTACGATTTTGTCATCGTGGGCGCCGGTTCGGCCGGCTGCGTGCTGGCCAATCGCCTCAGCGCAGATCCGAACAATCGCATCCTGCTGCTGGAAGCCGGCGGCAAGGACACCGATCCGTGGATTCACATCCCCGCCGGTTTCTACCGCAACATCTACAATCCCAAGGTGGCCTGGTATTTTGAAACCGAACCGGTGCCGGAGTTGCACAACCGCCGTATCTCCTGGCCGCGCGGCAAGGTGCTGGGCGGGTCGTCGTCCATCAACGGCCTGATCTACATCCGCGGCCAGAGCCAGGACTTCGACCTGTGGCGCCAGCTCGGCAATGCCGGATGGTCGTATGACGACGTGCTGCCCTATTTCCGCAAGGCGGAGGATCAGGAAAGCGGCGCCAACGAATTCCACGGCGTCGGCGGTCCGTTGGGCGTTTCGAACCTGAAAACCGATCATCCATTGCACGATGCCTTCATCGCCGGCGCGCAGGAGGCAGGATACAACTTCAATCCCGACTTCAACGGCGCCCGGCAGGAAGGCGTCGGCCCCTTGCAACTGACGGTCAAAGGCCGCCGCCGGTCGTCCGCCGCCGTGGCCTATCTGAACCCGGCCAAATCGCGCCCCAACCTGCAAGTCGAAGTCCATGCTTTGACCCATCGGGTGCTGCTGGAAGGCAAACGCGCGGTCGGCATCGAGTACAGCCAGGACGGCGCGCTGCATCAGGCCAAGGCGAAGAAGGAGGTACTGCTGTGCGGCGGGTCCATCAACTCGCCGCAGATCTTGCAGCTATCGGGCATCGGCCCAGGCGGGTTCCTGCAATCACTGGGCATCGAGGTGAAACACGACCTGCCCGGCGTCGGCGAAAACCTGCAGGACCATATCGGCGGCCGTGTCATCCACCGTTGCATCGACGGCACGGTGACGATGAACGAAATCTACCATAACTGGCTGCGCCGGCTGTACGCGGGTGCCGAGTGGATTTTCGCGCGAAAGGGCCCGCTGATGACCGGCGCCGCCCCGATCGGGCTGTTCGTGAAGACCCGCCCGGAACTGGACAGCCCCGACGTGCAATACCAGTTCCTCGCCGGCAGCGCCGAGAAAACCGGAGAGCCCATGCACCGTTTTCCCGGCTGCACCCTGGTCGCGATTCCTTGCCGCCCGGAAAGCCGCGGCTGGCTGCGCATCCAGTCGACCGACCCGCGCAAACCGCCGGCGATGCAACCAAACTACCTGTCCACCCAGGCGGATCGGGACACGATCGTCGCCGCCCTGCGGGTCTCCCGAAAGGTGTTCGCCTCGGCCAGCATGCAGCGTCTCTGCAAGGAAGAGATCTACCCCGGCCCCAAGGCGCAGTCCGATGAGGACCTGCTGAACCATGTCCGAGCCACTGCCGGTACGACATTTCACCAGACCAGCACCTGCATGATGGGGCCGGGACCGAAGGCCGTGGTAGGGACGGACCTGAAAGTAAAAGGATTGGACGGGCTGCGGGTGATCGACGCGTCCGTCATGCCGACGGTGGTGTCGGGCAACACCAACGCCACGGTCATCATGATCGCGGAGAAGGGGGCGGACATGATCCTGAAGGCAGCGTGATCCCGGTGGAACAGACATTCGCCGGCAAAGTCGCCCTGGTCACCGGGGCCGGCAAGAATATCGGCCGCACCATCGCGCTGGATCTCGCCGCGCGTGGCGCCTCGCTGGTGATCAACGGGCGTGCCGACCGAACCGCGGTCGACGGCGTGGTGGCGGAGATCAACGCGGCGGGCGGCCAGGCGATCGGCTGCCTGGCGGACGTAGCCGATCCGGTGACGACTGGGGCCATGATCGACGCGGCCGTGGCGGCGTTCGGTGGCATAGATATCCTGGTCAGCAACGCCGGTTTGCGCCGCCAGACCCCGTTCCTGGAGATGTCGCTGGCCGAGTGGCGCGAAATCCTCTCCGTCGCACTGGATGGCGCCTTCATTCTGGCCCGCGCCGCGGCGCCCCACATGCTGGGCCGAGGCGGCGGTGCGATTGTCGCGCTGTCGGGGATTTCCACCCATGTCGGGACACCGAACCGCTGCCATGTCTCGGCGTCGAAGGCGGGGTTGGAGGGGTTGATGCGTGCACTGGCGGTCGAGTTGGCGCCGCACGGCATCACCTGCAACACGGTTGCTCCAGGCGCTGTAGATACGGTGCGAGGAGCATCCGCCGGTGCCCTGCCCAAAACCTTGACGGACGGCGGCATTCCGCTCGGACGCAAGGCCGCGGTGGAGGAGATTTCCGCCGCCGTGCGCTTCCTCGCCGGCCCGGACGGCCGCTACATCACCGGCCAGACCCTGCATGTGAATGGGGGGGCCTATCTAACCTGAATGGGTTCCAAGTGCCTCGGCCCATCGTGCGTATGCACGGGTCGATCGCGCGCATGCACGGGTCGCATGACGCGGGTCCAGGCTTATCCCGCTCAGACGAGGGCCGTGCCCTGGCCTGACTTGCTTTAACGCGGCTGGCATGGTCCAAGGCGCGGGATCAAGCATTGAAGACCCATCCCATGACCGACTCCCTGCCTGATCCCGCCGACACGCCCGAGCGCATCCTGATCCTGGACTTCGGCAGCCAGGTCACCCAACTGATCGCCCGCCGCCTGCGCGAATCAGGCATCTACTGCGAAATCTGGCCGTTCAACGCCGACGCCGCCCGCATCGCCACGTGGAACCCACGCGGCATCATCCTGTCCGGCGGCCCCGCATCGGTGCATGAGGAGGTCGCCCCCTTGGCCCCCTCGGCAGTGTTCGGGATGGGCATTCCCGTCCTGGGCATCTGCTACGGCGAACAGCTTCTGTGTCAGCAACTCGGCGGCACAGTGGAACCATCAGACCATCGGGAGTTCGGCCGCGCCTACGTCGATGTCGCCGACGATTGCGCTCTGTTCCACGGCGTGTGGGCCAAAGGCAGCCGCGAACAGGTGTGGATGAGCCATGGCGACCGCGTCACCCGGTTGCCGCCGGGCTTCCGCGTCGTCGCCACCAGCGAAGGTGCGCCCTTCGCCGCCATCGCCGACGACACCCGCCGCTTCTACGGCGTGCAGTTCCATCCCGAGGTGATGCACACGCCCCACGGCGCTCAATTGCTGCGCAACTTCACCCACACCGTCGTCGGCCTGTCCGGGACCTGGACCATGGCCGGATTCCGCGCGGCCGAGATCGCCCGAATTCGCGCCCAGGTCGGTACCGGCCGGGTGATCTGCGGCCTGTCGGGTGGGGTGGACTCCTCGGTCGCGGCGGTGCTGATCCATGAAGCGATCGGCGAGCAACTGACCTGCATCTTCGTCGACCACGGCCTGCTGCGCCACAACGAAGCGGAAGAGGTCGTGACGACATTCCGCGATCGTTTCAACATCAAGCTGCTGCATCGCGACGCCTCGGACCTGTTTCTGGGCGCACTGGACGGCGTAACTGACCCCGAAACGAAACGCAAGACGATCGGCCGCCTCTTCATCGAGGTCTTCGAGGAAGAGGCCGCTCGGATTGGCGGCGCCGACTTCCTGGCACAGGGCACGCTATATCCTGATGTGATCGAAAGCGTCAGCTTCACCGGTGGTCCATCCGTTACGATAAAGTCACACCACAATGTCGGTGGTTTACCGGAACGGATGCGCATGAAGCTGGTCGAACCGTTGCGCGAACTGTTCAAGGATGAGGTTCGGGTGCTGGGTCGCGAACTCGGTATGCCCGAGGCGATCGTCGGGCGCCATCCGTTCCCCGGCCCCGGATTGGCCATCCGCATTCCTGGCGCCATCACGCGGGAGAAGGCCGACCTGTTGCGCAAGGTGGACGCGATCTACCTGGAGGAAATTCGGTCCGCTGGCCTCTACGACGCGATCTGGCAGGCATTCGCCGTTCTGCTGCCGGTTCGGACTGTCGGCGTCATGGGCGATGGGCGCACCTACGACATGGCCTGCGCGCTGCGGGCGGTCACCAGCACCGACGGCATGACGGCGGATGTATATCCGTTCGAGATGGCATTTCTGACCCGCGTCGCCGGCCGGATCGTAAACGAGGTGCGGGGGGTGAACCGGGTAACATACGACATCACCAGCAAGCCCCCCGGAACAATCGAGTGGGAATAATACCAGTCCGGTCCGCATGAAGACCGACTCCCTGCCAGCCGCCCCTCGTCATGCCAACGGCAATCTCTCTGCCAGCCGCCCCTCGTCATGCCAACGGCGGTCTCTCTGCCGGCCGCCCCTCGTCATGCCAACGGCGGTCTCTCTGCCGGCCGCCCCTCGTCATGCCAACGGCGGTCTCCCTGCCGGCCGCCCCTCGTCATGCCGACCGAGGTCGGCATCCACGCCTTTTGCCTTTCCAATCAAAGGCATGGAGGCCTTCGCCCACCCTGACGATGAGAGGCCGCGTCACTCTTTACGCAGGCTGATACAACAGGTGCGACAAAGCGCCACAGGACAGCGTCGATGCCCGGCGATCACGGCGACAGGAACCGCGAGCGCCGGACATTTCTCACATCGCCGTCATGCCGTCGGTGCTGGTGACCGCCCGCAGCGCGCAGGCCATGTCGTAGGTGCGCCCATCG
>DATAZJ010000655.1:0-4843 GCA_036272115.1 Rhodopila sp.
CCAGTGCGGCGATGACGGCTCTGGTTTCCGAACTGTCGCGCAGATCGTAGAGGCGCAGGACCTCCCGCAGCACGCCGGCGCCCTCCATACCGCCGACGACTGACAGGTGGCTCAGGGACAAATGCGAGATCAGGCGCCAGAATCTTTGGCCTCGTGGCGGCGGGCGCAGCGTGTCGGTGGGGGAGGAGAGCGGGGCGATCGTCAGCACGGATGCGGCGCCGGCTTCCAGTTGCAGGCGCGGGCGACCGTCGCCGGAGGGCAGCAGGCGGGGCATGTCACGGTTGCTGCACAGGGCATCCACGCTCAATCGAGCGCGTGTGGTTCGTTCCGGTTCGAATGAGGGGTCGTCAACGGCGAGGAACACGTCGCTGCCGGTCAGGCCGGCCGGGGATGGGCGTCGCAGCGGCAGGTAGAAGCCGCCGGATTGGCCGGCGTCGGCATCGCCGTGGACCATGCGGAAGAATGGCCGCCAGGGGCGTTCGCTGCCGTCCAATCTTGTTTCCCGCACCCGCTCGACCGACCAGACTTCCATGGTTTTTGGTTTGCGTATGTCGGGGTCGATCCGATATTCCGGGCGCGTCCAGTCCAGGTCGATGGGTTCGCAACGTTGCGGGAACAGGTTGATCAGCGGTACGCAGCCCAGGGCGAACGATGTGGTATCGACCGCTCGTTCCAGTTGTGGGGGAAGCTGGTTCAGATACAGGAAGATTTCCATCCGTCGTCCCGCGCCGGCGTCGCATTTGCCGCCGATGCCGCCGATGTCGATGAACAGGAATTTCTCGGGGAAGGCGAAATATTCCGACAGCAGACGGAAACCGGCGAAGCCTTGGGCGGACCAGGGCAGCATGGCCTCATCCGAGCCGAAACCGGCGGGCTGGACGGCGGAGGGCGGGCAGATCACCGGGCGGTCGTCGCTGGCGCTGTCGGCGAAGGCCACGCCGACGACGTGTCCACACAACAGTTCATACAAAGCGTGGCTGACCTGCCGGCCGCCGGTCAGGTGCAGGCGAAGGGTGTCCATGCCCAGACGCTCGAACGTCATTGCCGGGTCGGTGCAGCGCAGGGTGATGCGCAGCACCCCGGCGGCGGCGGTGGCGAGGCGGACCGGGAGTGACGGCAGGGGTAGTCCGGTAAGGCGGACGGATTCGATCTCGATCGGCCACAGGGTCACGGGGGCGGTGAAGCGGAAGCGGCAGGGGGTGCCGTCCACCGCCTCGGTTTGCACCAGGGAGTCGCGCGGGATGGTTGCGGCGGCCTGCAGGTCGGTTCTTGGGGTCAGTTGCGCCATCATGCAGGAGGGGAACGGCGCCAGGTAATGCGGGTAGAGCACGCCCAGCAAGGCGTCGGTCAGTTCGGGGAATTCGTCATCCAGGCGCTGTTGCACCCTGGCGCCGAGGAAGGCGACGCCTTCCAGCAGGCGTTCGACGTGCGGATCGTCCACTTCGGTGCGCGACAGCCGCAGGCGGGCCGCGGCTCGTGGGTTGGCGGCGGCGAATTCGGCCGCCAGTCTGGTCAGGGCGGCGTATTCGGTGTCGAAATGACGCAGCAGGTCGTCAGACATTTGTGTCGGGCCGCACGATCAGGTCGGTGGTGGTGGCATCCAGCAGCGTATCGAAGCCGATGGGTTCGTCGGCTTCCTCGACGTGCAGCAGGGCATCGATGCGGATACGCAGCAATGGTTCCATGCTGTCCGAACGATCGCGCAGCTTGACCGAGACATGGGTCAGCCTGGGTTCGAAGCGTTTGATGGTGGCGGCGATTTCGCGGCACAGCGTCTCCCGCTGCGCGGCCGCGTTGAAGGCGCCGGCAGAGAAATCGGGGAGGCCGTAGCCGAGGATACTGTTGCGGAGTGTGGCGAACCGGTCGGGGACAGATGCCCATGGGCGCCTGGCGTTCAGCAATGCCTCCAGGTCGCGGCGGACCGAGGCGTGCAGGTCGCGTAACGACAATCCGCGGTCGGCGTCGCCCTGGTCCATCAGGCGGTCGAGCAACGATCCGGCGACGCGGGAGGATGATCCGCTCATGTTGTCCGTGTCAGGGTTGCGAATTCCATGATCGCGATGCCGTCTTCTCCGGCCATGAATGTGCGCTGGCCGATGCCCCGGGTCAGGCCCTCGGCGAGGTCGTGCCAGTCGGTTGCCCGGCCCAGGCGCAAGGCTTCGTCGGTTTCGGCGGCGTCGGATGCGTAGACCGCGGGGATGTAGACTTCGCCGTTCGGGCCGTTGGCGACTTCCAGGGTGGCGCGGCGCCAATACAGGTCGCGCGGGCGTTCCGGGGTGTGCAGGGTGAGGGCGGTTATGCGGTCGAACGGCACCCATAGGTATTTGCCGGTGGGGGTGAGGACCTCCAGCGAGCCGCCGATGACGTCGTCGGCGTCGCGGCAGTCGTCGACCGGGCGGCCGTCGATCAGGCAGGGCGCTGGGGTGCGAAGGGCTTCGGCCTCGGCGGCTTTTGTCGCCGCCTCGGGCAGGTCGCCGGTACGGATGGCGATGATGCAGGCGAGGGCGGCTTGCTGGGATGCGGTTGGGCCGTCGCCGAGGAAGTCCGGCACGCGGCCGGCGCCGAGCAGTTGGCCGCGGGCTTGTTCGGCGCGGAGCAACTGGCGAAATTCGGCAACGGCGATGGCGAGGGTGGGGTCGAGCGTTGCCGCCGTGTCGACCTGGGTGTCGGCGCGTTCCAGGTTGCCGGCGAACAGCAGGAGTTCGGCCAGTAGCATGCGTGTTGCCGCCGCGCCGGGTTGTGCCCGTACGCGGGCGGTGGCCGCCGCGATGGCGTCCTTCAGGCGGCCTTCGCGGAACAGTGCGCCGGCGCTTGCTTCGTCTGGCATGGTGGTGCTCTCCCGTTTCAGGCTGCCGGCGGGGCGATCTCGGTTGCGAAGTTGAAGCTGGCCGTGACGTTGTCGAGCTGAAAATACGGCTGCAGATCGATCGCGCAATCGAATACGCCGGGTTTGTCGGCTCGCTCCGTCACTTTCACCGACGCGTCGAACAAGGGCCGGGCGGCTCGGGTTTCCGCGGTGGACATGGTGTTGCGGTTGACGAAGCCGGTGAGCCAGGTTTGCAATTCGAACTGGATTTCGTCGGGGCGGCGCAGGCGGCCGATCAACTGCCGGCCGCGGACTTTCAGGTAGTGGGCGAAGCGGCAGGCGCAGAGCAGGGCGTTGACCTGGGTGACGATCTTGCTTTCGGCGAAGGCCGTCGGGTTGGCCAGCCGGGGTGGGCGGTGCAGGCTGCGCACGGCGCCGAACAGCAGGGCATCGCCGTGCGGGGGGGCGCCCAGGGGCATCAATCCGGCCTCGATCAGCATGCGTTCCTGGCCGTCGGTGAACACGACCTCCACCGGCAGGCGGGGTAGGGCGAGGGTCTGGCTGAGCCGATGCGGTTCCGCCGGCAGGCCGATGACGAGGCCGCCGCCGATGCGGTCGGGGTCGGAGCCGCGGATGTCCGCCGGCCAGGCGAAGCGGGCGGCACTGCGCGCGACGACGGCGGCGAAGGGGTAAGCGCCGCTCATCCACACACGGTCGGGCACCGAGGCGGCGGATTCGCGGTAGCGGAAGCCGTCGCCTCTTGTGCCGTCGTCCGGCCAGGGGGGGCGGGCCAGCACGCGCGGCAGGACCACGGCGAGGAAGCGCGAGTCCGGACGGTCGCCGAGGTCGCGCCAGCGGCGGTGGTCGGGGTCGGCGAGCACCGCGGCGGGGCGGTTGACGGCGGCCAGTTCGGCGAAGGTGTCGACGCCCAGCAGGGCGGGGGCGGCGGCGACCACGACGGGGGCGAAGGCGGTGGCGGCGATTTGCGCGAGGTGTTCCAGGACGGCTTTGTCGTCGATCGGGTGGTCGCGGTCGGGCTGGTGGCGCACGGCGTGGTCCACGACCAGAAGGCCGTAGGGTTCGCCGCCGGCCATGCCGAACTCGGTTTCGTAGATCTGGCGGAACAGATGGCTTTGGTCGAAATCGTCGGCGCGTTCCATGTCGCGGGCGATTTCGCGCCAGCCGGCGGTGAGCAGGCGGATGACGATGCGGTCGCCGGGGCCGTCCTCGATCTGGCCGGTCAGCCAGCGGACGCCGCGCCAGCGACCCTCCAGCGCCTGGAAGCGGCGGTGGTGCAGGATGGCGTCGAGCTGGACGGCGATCATGCGGTCGATCGCCAGGACGTCACGGTCGAGCGCGTGCCGTTGGGTTGCCGGATCGGCGGGAACGGTGCCGAACCAGCGGGTCAGGGCGTCCTGGCCGTCGGCGAGGAGGAAGCCGGTCCAGGCTTCGACGGGCGCGGTGCCGTTGAGCACGCGGCTGCGCAAGGGGTCGGGCGTGGCGGTGCCGTCTTCGCGCGTCGGGTCCGCGTCCGCCTCGGCCATGTCGCGTGCCGGATCGTTACTTCTTGGGGATGCGTGCCACCATGCGCATGCTGGCGGTGAGTTCCTCCATCTGCAGCCAGGGGCGCAGCATCGCGACGGCGTTGTAGACACCGGGCTGGCCGGGGACCTCGCGCACCTCGACCCTGGCCTCGCGCAGCGGGAACTGGGCTTTCAGGGTCTCGCTGACCTCGGGGTTGCCGTTGACGTATTTCATGATCCAGCGGTTGAGCCAGATCTCGCAGTCCGACGCTTCCATGAAGCTGCCGATCCGATCGCGGGCCATCACCTTCAGGTAATGGGCGAAACGTCCGGTCGCCATCACGTAGGGCAGGCGGGCGGAAATCTCGGCGTTGGCGCTGTCGTCGTCACGGTCGTATTTGCGCGGCTTCTGTACCGTCTGGGCGCCGAAGAACACGGCGTAGTCGGTGTTCTTGTAGTGTACAAGGGGCATAAAACCGAGCTTGCTGAGTTCGGCTTCGCGGCGGTCGGGGAT
>DATAZJ010000656.1:0-19317 GCA_036272115.1 Rhodopila sp.
CGGTCTTGTCGGTTCGGAGACAGCGCGATTGTTTCTTGAAAAGGGCCTGGACATCGCCGGCATCGACAACGACATGCGCGGCACGTTCTTCGGCGCCGAGGCGAGCACGCGCTGGCAGGTCGATCTGCTCACCAGCCAACCCGGCTACACCCACCACCCGGCCGACATCCGCGACGCCCAAGCCATCAACAAGATCTTCGCCCGCTACGGCCGGGACATTGCAGCCGTCATCCACTGCGCCGCGCAGCCCTCGCACGACTGGGCGGTCAAGGACCCGGTCGCCGATTTCACCATCAACGCCAACGGCACCCAGACCCTGCTGGAGGCCACCAGGCAGCACGCCCCGGACGCCGCCTTCATCTTCGTCAGCACCAACAAGGTGTATGGCGACCGCCCCAACCACCTGCCCCTCGTCGAACAACCCACCCGCTTCGAACTGTCCCCCGGCCACCCATGGGCCGAACGCGGCTTCCCCGAGGACATGCCCATCGACGCCTGCCTGCACAGCCTGTTCGGTGCCTCCAAGGTCGCCGCCGACGTGCTGGTGCAGGAATACGGCCGTTACTTCGGCATGCGCACCGCCTGTTTCCGCGGCGGCTGCCTGACCGGCCCCGGCCATTCCGGCGCCCAGCTGCACGGCTTCCTCGCTTACCTGATGCGTTGCGCCGTCACCGGCCGCCCCTACACGGTGTTCGGCTACAAGGGCAAACAGGTCCGCGACAACATCCATGTCCGCGACGTCGCGGAGGCGTTCTGGCACGTCTTCCAGCGCCCCATCCCGGGCGCCGTGTACAACCTCGGCGGCGGGCGCCATTCAAACTGTTCGATGCTGGAAGCCATCGCCATGGCCGAGGCGCTCACCGGCCGCCCCATGAACACCAGCTACGCGGAGGACAACCGTATCGGCGACCACATCTGGTGGATCAGCGACGTCAGCAAGTTCCAGGCCGCCTACCCGGAGTGGCGCTACCGCTACGACATCAAAGCCCTGATGGAAGACATCCACGCCGGCGTCACCGCCCGCCTGGAACCCACCTGACCCGATGGCGTCCTACCGCAAAATCCTGGTCACCGGCGGCGCCGGATTCGTCGGCTCCAACCTGGCGCTGAACTGGAAGCGCCACGCCCCGGACACCGAGATCATCGCCCTGGACAACCTGAAACGCCGAGGCAGCGAACTCGCTCTGCCACGCCTGCGCGCCGGCGGCGTCACCTTCCACCACGGCGACGTCCGCCTGCCGGAGGACCTCGACGCCATCGGCCCCATCGACCTGATGATCGAGTGCTCCGCCGAACCCAGCGTCCATGCCGGCTACGGCCAAAGCCCGGCCTATCTGGTGAACACCAACCTGACCGGCCTGATCAACTGCCTGGAGCACCTCCGCCGCACCGGCGGCGACCTGGTCTTCCTGTCCAGCAGCCGGGTCTACCCCATCGCTGGCCTGCGTGCCCTGAAGCTGCACCAGCAGCAGGACCGCCTGACCCCCGCCCAACCCGACGGCCAGGGCTGGTCGTCCGCCGGCATCAGCGAGACCTTCCCACTGACCGGCGCCCGCTCACTCTACGGCGCGACCAAGCTCGCCGCCGAACTGCTGATCGAGGAATACCGCGCGATGTATGGCCTCAAAGCCGTCATCAACCGCTGCGGCGTGATCGCCGGCCCGTGGCAGATGGGCAAGGTTGACCAGGGCTTCGTCGTCCTGTGGATGGCGCGGCACCTGTTCGGCGGCCCACTGTCCTACAGCGGCTTCGGCGGCCACGGCATCCAGGTCCGCGACATCCTGCACGTCGACGACCTGTTCGACCTGCTGCGCCGCCAGACCAGCCACTGGTCCGCGATGGACGGCGCCACCTTCAACGTCGGCGGTGGCCCCGCCGTCAGCGTCTCGCTGCGCGAACTGACCCGCCATTGCGCCGCCCTGACCGGCCGCACCCTGGATATCGGCCAGGACCCCGAAACCCGCCCTGCCGACATCCCCTGGTATGTCAGCGACTGCCACGCCGTCACCCAGGCCACCGGCTGGCGCCCCACCCGCGACGTCGCCGCCATCCTCGGCGACATCCACCGCTGGCTGCTGGCCGAACGCGTCCAACTCGAACCCATCCTGAGGGCCTGACCCGCATGCGCGTCATCTACGCCGACCCCGGATTGCGCGACAATCTGGGCCACCACGCCAATTCCTGCCGGTCGATCCTGCGCGAAGTGGAAAAGCGCGGCATCACCGTCGTCGTCCTCGGCCTGGCCAACATCATCCCGGAACTGAGGGAAGAACTGCACGCGCTGCCGTTCTTCCGGTCCTACACCTATTGGCAGACCGACGGCGATCCCATCGCCGGCTGGCTCAACTGCTTCGAGACATCGGTGCGCGCCACGGTCGAGGACCTCCAGCGGCTGCGCGGCGTCACGGCGGACGACATCATCTATCTCAATTCCGCCCAGCCGGCCCAGTTCATGGCGTTGGTCAAATGGTCGACCGGCCTGCCGATGGAGCAACGGCCGCATATCGTCATGGAGTTCGGCACCGACCCGGCGGTCGATGTCGATTTCGGCGTCGGCGGCGAACCCGGCAAGTTCAATCTGCGGCTGCGCGACTACCGTACCGATCCGCGGGCGATGTTCTACCGCCACGCCGCCTGCCACCTGACCGAACCCGATCTGGCCCGCTTCCACATGGTTACCTTCGACCCGGCCTCATCGACCATCTTCGGCCTGCTGCTGAACCGACCGGTCGGCGTCCTGCCGCTGCCGCAATTCGCCAAATCCGCCGTCACCAGCCGCGTCGGCCGCCGCCCCATCACCGTCTCGGTGCTCGGGCATCAGCGCCAGGACAAGGGCTACCACCTGATGCCGGAGATCGCCCGCCTGCTGCTGGCGCACGAACCCGACATCAAGCTGCTGGTCCACAACGGCGCCCCCGACGTCATGCCGCGCACCCAGCAGGAGCTGCGGGCCCATGCGGCCGTCGAATACCGCCTGTCCCTGAATGAGCAGACCGCCGGCCCGGATCTGTGGGAGGAGCTGCTGCAACAATCCGACCTGATCCTCTGCCCATACGAGCCGGCTCGGTTCGTCGCCTCCTATTCCGCCGTGGCCACCGAGGCCCTGGCCAACGCCATCCCCCTGGTCGTGCCGGCGAAAACCTCGCTGTCCCGCCTGCTGGACCAGTACGGCGGCCCCGGCACGGTCTTCGAGGCCTACGATTCCACCAGCATCGTCGCCGCCACCCGCCAGGCGATCGCCGATTTCGACGCCATCGCCGTCAGGGCCGAGACTGCTGCTGGGCGCTGGAACGCAACGATGGGGGTTGAAAACATGGTCACCGCCCTGCTGGCCTGCGGCAAACCGGCCTGAAAAGCGGATTGCCATCCGATGGGCTGGGGGCTGTGCCGCGAAAATAAGGTTCAACACAGATTGAGCGGAGGAAGCACACAGATTGCACGGAACGTGGCGGCATCATCGCCCCGGAAAGCACCGGACGGTCGGGCATGCCTCCGCGTAATCTGTGTGCTTCCTCCGCTTAATCTGTGTTAGCCTTTCACCAACCACGCCGCCCAACCTAGGCCGTCCCTCAGGAAATCGAATACCGAAGGCCCGATCCATGAAAGTGCTGTTCAGCAACCCGCCCTGGTGGACCGATACCGGCACCGGCACTGATGCGCGCGGCAACCAGGTCCCCATGTTCGGTGCCGGCGTGCGAGCCGGGTCACGCTGGCCGTTCACCCAGTATATCGGCGCCCCGCCCGACAAATTCGCCTTCGGGTCCTACCTGCCGTACCCGTTCTTCATGGGCTACGCCACCACCTACGCCGCCCGCGAGACCGGCGCCGATGTGGTGTTCCGCGACAGCATCGCCCTGCGCGAATCCTACCAAAGTTACGAAGCCTTCCTCACCGCGGGCCAGTTCGACTTCATCATCATCGAATCCGCCTCCCCAAGCTGGGAGCATGACAGCGCCCTCATCAAGCGCATCCACAAGCTGCTGCCGTCCTGCCGGATCGTCGTCACCGGCCCGATCACCACGCAAAGCGACAAGATCCTGCGCGATCTGCCGGTCCACGCCTGCGTGCGCGGCGAATACGAAAAAGGCGTCGTCAAGGTCCTGAACGGCGCCAGCGGCCTGATCGATTTCGACCTGCTGACGCTGGACGAAATGAACGCCGCCCCGTTCCCCTACTACGACCCGACCTATGCCCATCGTTACTGGGACGCCAACCCGCGCGGCATGATCCCGCCGCAGGCCCAGGTCTGGAGCAGCCGGGGCTGTCCCTACAAGTGTATCTTCTGCGTCTGGCCCGCCACGATGACCGGCAACGATCCCGACGGCACCCAGAAGCGCAGCGTGCGCCACTACAAGCCCGACTACATGGAAGCCTTCCTGACCGAACTGGTGGCGAAATACCGCTACCGGACGATCTATTTCGACGACGATACCTTCAACCTCGGCGACAAGCATGTGGAGCGCATGTGCGCGGTGATGCGCAAGCTTAACATCCCCTGGTCCGCCATGTGCCGAGCCGACACGATCCGCATGGAGCTGTGGCAGGAAATGAAGGACAGCGGCTGCTTCGGCGTCAAGATCGGCTTCGAAAGCGGCAACCAGGAAGTCGTGGACACCATCGTGAACAAGCGCCTCGACCTGGAATACGCCCGCCAGGCGGTGGCCGAGATCAAGCGCACCGGCATGACCGTCCACGGCACCTTCACCTATGGCCTGCCCGGCGAGACCGCCACCCAGATGTTCGATACCAAGCGCTATATCAGCACCCTCGGCCTGGATACGCTGCAGGAATCCGGCACCGCCGAAATCGAGGGAACACCGCTGCACACACTAAGGAACGCGCGTTCTCTGGCGAAATATTCCGGCGCCAAACTGGACGACGAATACGTCCCCGAACTGGACGGCCGCGTCAAATACGACCGGCTTGCCGCGCTGCTGCGGACGACGCCATAACACTGCGCACGACGGGGTTGGAGTCAGACCACGATGCAGGGCTTCCTGCGCACCTATGCCGATGCCGGTATCGACTTGCAGGACCCGATGGACGCGGCGGTGGTCATCCCCACCGTCTTGCGGCCGACCCTGGCCCAGGCGATAGGCGGCATCTTCGCCCAGCGGTTTTCCGGCCGCATCCACATCCTGATCGGCATCGACAACATCCGCGGCGACCTGGCGATGCTAGACGCCATCTGCGCCGACCGGCCGTCGCATTGCGTGGTCCAGGTGTTCTGGCCGGGCTATTCCACCTCGACCCGGCATGGCGGCCTGACCCCGCCCGGTGACGGCGGCGCGCTGCGTTCTGTGCTGACCTACCTCGCTAATTCGCCCTATGTTGCCTACCTCGACGACGACAACTGGTGGGATCCGGAGCATTTGCACCGATTGCGCCAGGCGATGGACGATGCCGAGTGGGCGTTCGCCCTCCGCTGGTTCGTCCACCCGGAGACCCGCCGGCCGATCTGCGTTGATATCTGGGAATCGGTTGGTCCCGGCCAGGGCATTTTCAATGAGAATTTCGGCGGTTTCGTCGACCCGAGCTGCCTGATGATCAACAAGGTGGCGTGCCCGCTGGCGCCGCATCACTGGAATTTTCCCCTCCAACGGGACCCGATGTCAGCGGATCGCAACGTTTTTGCCTTCCTGAAACTGCGCCACAAGCCGCGCGGTACCGGCTTGCCGACGGTGTTCTACATGTTGAACGTCAATGATGGGTTGCACAGGAAGCGGCTCCAGTTGATGGGCGCCGCGTATGACGCAGCCGGAAAGAGCCTGGCGGCGGAGGCGTAATACCAAACCGGCGTTGATGCAGACTCTTTGGTTGACCCCGTACGTCATGCCGACGCAGGTCGGCGTCCACGCCTTTCAGGTCGGCTGTCCTTGGTCAGGTCGACACGGATGCCGGTGACGGCCGGGCAGGCCGATCCGCGCAACAACACCTTCTGCGCATCACGGCTTGCCCCCGGACCGTCACGCTCGTCGAACGTTAGTGAACAGTATCAGTCCCTTCAGCATGTCCGTCAGATCCTTCTTGTAGGCGGTCGGCTGGTAGTACGACCCCAGCGGCAGGAACGGCACATCCTGGAACGCCTGCACCTGCATCTTCGCTGCGATCGCCTGCCGTATCGCCAGCTCACCGTCGGCCACCAGCCACTGATTGCGCAAAGCTTCCAGCGCAGGGCTGTCGGGCCAGCCGTTATACGCTTTCGGACCATTGGCCCGCAGCAGGTTGTTGACCGCCGGATCGGCCATGTCGTAGCCGCCCGAGAATGAAGCGAACATGCTCCACCCGCCCTTGTCCAGCGGTTGGCGGCTGACCGAGCGCTGCACGACGGTGCCCCAGTCCGCGGCGACCTCGTCCACATTCATGCCGATCTTGCGCAACATGTCGGCACCCACCTCGGCGATCGCGTTGATGCGCGGCACATCGTTGACGGACAGGTAGACGACGCGCTCACCCTTGTAGCCGGCCTGTTCGAGCTGCCGCTTGATCGCCGACGGGTCGTGCGAGCCGGACAGCGCGTCCATGCCCGCCTGCGACGCCATCGCACTGCCGGGTGAGAACACGCCGGTCGCCGTGTTGTAGGTCCCGTTGCTGCCAACGACGGCTTCCATGAAGTCTTTCTGGTTGACGGCCCCCAGCACCGCGCGGCGGATCGCCGGATTGTCGAACGGGGGAAACAGTTGATTGAAGCGGAGGAAGCCAATCAGCCCCTTTGTCTCGGCGACTTCCACCTTGAGCGACTTGTCGCCACGCAACTGGCCCACCAGGTCCATCAGCGGCTGTTCGACCCAGTCGACCTCGCCGGCCTGCAGGGCCCCGACCTGCGTGGCGGGATCGGGCGTGGTCAGCCACTCGACGCGATCGAAATGCGCGATGCGGGGGCCGGCGCAGAAATCGGTGGTGCCTTGGGGACGCGGCACGTAGCGATCGAACTTCGCATAGACGTTGCGCGCGCCGGCGACGCGTTCGGCATTGAGGTAGCGGAACGGGCCGCTGCCGACGATCTCCTTCAGCCGCACCGTGGCCGGCGTCTGTGCCAGTCGTTGCGGCATGATGGCCGCGACCAGATTGGTGGGATGCGCCAATGCGTACGGCAGCAGGTCGAAACGCCGCTTCAGGCGGAATCGCACGGTCTTGTCGGTTGGCGCCGTCAGTTCCTCGGTGGCGGCGGCAACCGCCTGGCCATAGGCGTCGCCGGTCCACCAGCGCTGCAGGCTGGCCACCACGTCGCGGCCGAGCACGGGGGTGCCGTCATGGAACAACAGCCCATCGCGTAGGGTCATGTCCCACACCTTGCGGTCGGCGGAGACCGTATAGCCTTCCAGCATCTGGGGCCTCGGCATGCCGGCACTATCGAGTGCGAACAACGTGTCGAACACCATCATCACGTGGTTGCGGGTGACGAAGGCCGCGACGGCCGGATCGAGTAGCGCCAGATCGGCATACGGAATGAATTTCAAGGTGCTTGCCGATTCGGCTCGACCGATGGCGGGCAGAGCCAACAGGGCGGCGGTGCCCTTCAGAACGGAGCGTCGCTTCAACAGGAGGTCCTTTCGCTGTGAGTGCCCGACATGCGGTGCGTGTGCCGCGCCGCGTCGGCGGTCAGGCAGCATGCAAAATCCTGGCCGTCGGGAAGCGCGGCGCTTGGCAGGGTGCCCCCGCCTCGCCGCGCCCGACCACTGAAAACACAGAGCTGGTGTTTCGAAACCGAGGTTCGCCCACTGCGGCGGACTTCAGATCCGACCACCAGCCTTTGATTTTGTGGGCCGGTTCACCCGACCGCATGGGGATGCTTCTGTCGGGATCGGACCACTAGACCGTCGGCAGCGTGCGCAACTGGTCCATGCGGCGGGCGATCTGGTCGGCGAATTTCGCCACGGCGACCGGCAATGTCCGCCCCTTCAATTGACCCAGCACCAATGATCCGAACGCCAGGTCGCGATCGTCGATAGGCCGGCCCACAAGGCCGGAATCCGGCAAATCCTCAACCGCCCCCAATTCGATCTGCAACATCACGGCGCGACCGCGCCGGACGAAGTTGCGCAACAGTTCGAAGGAGTTGGATTCAAGCTCAACCTGCATCGGCGTGGATACGGACGCCATGATGTCGTCCACGATCCGGCGCCCGGAGAAGCTGCGGTCGGCCAGCGCCAGCGGATAGTCCGCGCATTCGCGCAATCGCACCGTCGCCTTTTGCTCCAGCGGATGACCCTTGGCGAAGATCGCCATCAGGCGCTGGCCGATCGCCATCAACGGCTGGAAGTCGGCATAGCGCTCCGGCTGGAATACCAGCGCAAGATCCGCCTCGTACTGCCGCAGGGCCGCGATGGCGGTGCCATGGTCGTTCACCATCACCGAAAAGCGCACCATCGGGTATTCGGAACGAAACGTTTCGATCTCCGCCGGCAGGAACGAAACCGCCATCGCCTGGCTGCACGCGATCCGCACCTGGCCACGTCGCAGCCCTGACAGGTCCTCGATCCGAGACTGTGCGTGTTGAAGGGCCGCCGTATGGGACCTGATCCAATGGATGAAGATCTCGCCGGCGGCGGTCAGTTTTACGCCGCTGGGCGTTCGCTCGAACAGCTCTGTTCCCAAATCCTCCTCGACATCCTGGATACGCCGCTGCAGCGCGGATGGCGTGATATTCAGCCGCTCCGCTGCCCGCCGGATCGACCCGCACCGGGCCGCCTCATCGACATATTGCCAGATCCGCACGTGGCGCATGGAGGCCTCCTCAAGCGAGCGTATACTTTTTCGTATCCACCTCAATCGAAATCGGCATTCGAATGAGTCACCGGGTTTCGGCACCTTTTCCCCGCCACAGAGAAGGACGATCCCGGATGGATCTGGCAATTTGCAACAAAGTCGCGGTCGTTACCGGACCCGCCAAGGGCATGGGCGCAGCGGTGACGCGGGCCTTCGCCGCGGAAGGCTGCAAGCTGGCCCTGCTGGGTCGCGACACCCAGGCGATCGAACCCATCGCCGCCGAGGTCCGCGCAATGGGCGGCGAGGCCTTGATCCTGCGCTGCGACCTGACGGATGACGCTAGCTGCGACGCCGCGATCGCGGCCACGATGCAGGCGTTCGGGCGGATCGACATCCTGGTCAACATCGCCGGTGGTTCGGGGCCGATCGGCAAGACCGGCGCCCAGACCACGCCGGAAGAGTTTGACGAGATCGTCACCCTCAACATGAACGGCTGCTTCCACACGATCCGTGCGGTGGCGCCCTTCATGATCGCCCAGGGCGGCGGCAAGATCGTCAATGTCGGCGGCACCTTCGGCATGCGCGGCCGCGCCGGGCGCCTCGCCTACTCGGCTTCGAAATGGGGACTGCGGGGCATCACCAAGAGCTTCGCGCTGGAACTTGGCCCCCACAACATCAACGTCAACTATGTCGCGCCCGGCATGGTCGACGGCGACCGTTTTCGCACCAAGGTGGTGCCGGAAATGGCGCGCCGCCTCGGCATCACCGAGGACCAGGCCATCGAGCGCCATGCCGCCGACTACGCACTGAAACGCATCACCATCGATACCGATGTCGCCAACGCCTGCCTGTTCCTGGCGAGCGACGTCTCCCGTCAGGTCACCGGCATCGACCTGCCGATCGATGGCGGCTGGGCCGCGCTTTAGGGAGAAAATCATGCAGGACGCAGACCTTGTCATCCACAACGGCCGCGTCGTCTCACCGGAATCGGTGATCGACGCCAGCGTCGCCATCCGCGGCGGCAAGATCGTTGCCGTGGGTGTCGCCGATTCGATGCCGGCAGCGCGTGAAACCTTTGACGCCGCCGGCCTCCACGTTCTGCCCGGCGCGATCGACGTGCACGTGCATTTCCGCGACCCGGGCTATCCGGCCAAGGAGGACTGGGGCACCGGCACCGCGGGGGCCGCCTTGGGCGGTGTCACCACCGTGTTCGACATGCCGAACACCCTGCCGACCACGGCCACCGCGGAAACCCTGGCCGCGAAGCACGCGATCGCCGCCTCACGCGCGCATGTCGATTACGGCCTCTATGGTTTCCTTGGCGACGATACGATCGCCAACGTGCCGGCGATGATCGAGGGCGGCGTCATCGGCTTCAAGCTTTACATGGGCGAAACCTTCGGCCGGCTGCCCTCACCTTCGACGGGCGCCATGCTGGAGGCCTTCGAGGTCGTGGCCGCGACGGGCAAGCGCATCTCGCTGCACGCGGAAACGGCCTCGATCATGGCGCGTCGCGAAAGCCGGATGCGTGAGGCCGGCCGCAGCGACCCGCTCGCCCATCTTGCCGCCAGGCCGGCCGTCGTCGCGGTCGAAGCGGTCAGCCGAGCGGCCATCCTCGCCGAATGGACGGGAGCGCGGATTCATATCCTGCACATCTCCTCGGCCGAGGAACTGCGGCCGCTGGCCGAAGCCAAGGCGAGAGGCGTCGACATCACCGGCGAGACCTGCCCGCACTACCTGTTCCTCTCATCCGACGACTACGACCGCGTCGGCGGCCTCATCCGCATCAACCCGCCTGTGCGCGAAGCACGCAACCAGGAACCGATCTGGCGGGCCCTGCAAAGCGGCCTGATCGACATCATCGCCACCGACCACTCGCCGCACACGCCCGAGGAGAAGTCGCGCAACGACATCTGGACGGTCGATTGCGGCTTCCCCGGCGTCGAGACGCAGATGCCGCTGATGCTGACCCAGGTCGCCAACGGCAAGGCCTCGATCCGCGACTATGTGCGCTGGAGTGCCTTCAACCCGGCCAGGCATTGGGGCCTGTATCCGCGCAAGGGCGTCATTCAGTCCGGCGCCGATGCCGACCTCGCACTGGTCGATCTCGGCCGCGGAATGACCATCGACGACGACGCCCTGCAAACGCGCTCGAAGATCACCCCCTGGAACGGCCGGTCGGTCACGGGCCTGCCGATCCACACCATCGTGCGTGGCCGCTTCGTCATGCGCGACCGCCGGCTGGTCGCCGATACCGCCGGATGGGGCCAATCCGTGCATGCCATCCAGCAGATGCCGCCGGCGACGCCCCGCAATACCGACCTGACCATGCGCAGCATCGTGGCGGTGCGTCCGGAATGACCGCCCCGCCGCCGCCGCTGGTCACGCTGCAGAACGTCACGCTGACCTATGGCAAGCCCGAACAGCCGCAGATCATCCTCGACAAGACCGATCTGACGATCGACCAAGGCGATTTCGTCGCCCTTGTCGGCCCCTCGGGCTGCGGCAAGTCGACGATCCTGAAACTGATCGGCGGGCTGATCCGCCCGACATCGGGCGTGGTGCTGGTCAAGGGGCGGGAAATCGGTGCGCTGCCGGTGCGGATCGGTATGGCGTTCCAGAATCCGACGCTGCTGCCGTGGCTTTCGATCCGCGACAACGTGATGATGCCGCTGAAGATCGTCCCGCCGTTCCGCCAGCGGTTCAAAGCCGAACGCCGCCGCAGCTTCCGCGATCGGGTCGAGGCCCTGCTGGAACAGGTCGGCCTGGCAGGCCAGGGCGACAAAAATCCGTGGCAATTGTCCGGCGGCATGCTGCAACGCGCCTCGCTCTGCCGAGCGCTGGTGCATGAGCCGGAATTGCTGATGCTGGATGAGCCGTTCGGCGCGCTCGATCAGTTCACCCGCGAGGAACTGTGGTCGATTTTGCAGGACCTCTGGCTGACGCGCCGGCCAACGGTTCTGCTGGTTACCCACGATCTGAAGGAAGCCGGCTATCTCGCCGACCGCGTGTGCGTGATGCGCGCCGGGCCGGGCCGCATCGTGGAGCAGCGCGGCATCGATTTCCACCGCCCGCGCTCCGTCGAGATGACCTTCAGTCCGGAATTCACCGCCCTGACCCACGAGTTACGCACCGCGATCGTTGCTGTGCGCAACGCCGCCAAGGAAGCCGCGTGATGAGCAGGATCCGCAGGCAATTGCTATCCGGCGTCCTGATCGTCGGGTTCTTCGCGCTTTGGCAACTGGTCTGCATGGGATTCCACGTCAGCGACATCGTCCTGCCGGCGCCAAGCGAGATCGCCGTCACGCTGTGGCGCGAGTTCCCGGCGATCTGGCCGCACGCATTCCAGACGCTTTACACGACCCTCGTGGGATTTGCGTTGGCCATCATTTTCGGCGTCGCCATCGGCATTGTGGTCGGATCGTCGAAGCTCGCCTATGACGTTGCCAACCCGCTGCTGATCGGTTTCGCCTCCGTGCCGAAGGTCGCCGTGGTGCCGATCTTCGTCCTATGGTTCGGGGCCGGAACGGTGCCGGCGGTGCTGACGGCCATGGTGACGGCGATTTTCCCGATCATCGTCAACGTTGCCACGGGTCTCGCAACGACCGAACCGGAGCTTGAGGATTTCCTGCGGACGCTGCACGCGACCAAGCCCGATCGGCTGATCAATGTCGGGCTGCCGCGGGCGATGCCGTACTTCTTCGCCTCGCTGAAGGTCGCCGTGACGTTGGCCTTCGTCGGTTCGGTGATCTCGGAAACCGTCGCCTCCAACAAGGGAATCGGCAATCTGATGATGATTGCCAGCTCCAACTTCGATGTGCCGCTGGTGTTCGCGGGGCTGCTGATCCTCGCCGCCCTGGGCGTCGCCCTCTACGCCGTCTTCGCCGTGGTCGAGGCCCGCGTCACCGGCTGGGCGATGCGCGGCAACGACTTCGCTCCCCTCTAAACACCGAAAGGACCACGCCATGACAGCCTATTTCGACACCCGCCGTCGCACCTTGAAACTTGTTGCGCTCGGTACCGCATATTGCGCGCTGGCACCCGCCGCCCGCGCCGACACCAGGATCAAGATGGTGCTGAACTGGAAATACGAAGGCCCGCAGGGCATGTTCTTCCTGGCGGCCGATCGCGGATACTTCAAGGCCGCCGGTCTTGATATCACCTTCGATCAGGGCAGCGGATCGGGCGCCGCCGTGCCGCTGGTCGCCGACGGTACCTACGACATCGGCTTCGGGGACGTGAACGCATTGATCAACTTCGCGGCCCGGAAACCACAGGATGCCCCCATCGCGGTCGCGATGCTCTACAACGAGCCGCCCTTCGTCATTGCGGTCAAAACCGACAGCCCTATCCACACGCCGAAGGACCTTGAAGGCAAGACGATCGGTGCGCCGGCCAATGATGGGGCGCTCAAGCTCTTCCCGGCCTTTTGCAAGATCGCCAAGATCGATTGTGCCTCGGTCAAGATGAGCAACATGCAACCGAACCTGCGGGAGCCAATGCTGATGCGCGGCCAGGTCGATGGCGTCTTCGGCTACATCGATACGATCCGCTTTGCCGCCAAGAACATGAAGATCGATCCCGACAAGCAACTGCGCTTCATCCGCTATTCGGATTACGGAATGGACCTCTATTCCAACGCGATCATCGTCTCGCCCAGGTTGGCCAAGGAACATCCCGAGGCCGTCCGAGGCTTCCTGGCCGCCTTGTTCAAAGGGATCAACGACACGATCAAGAATCCCGACGCCGCGATCCAGGCCCTGATCAAGCGCGAGCCATTGCTCAACGCCTCGCTGGAGAAGGAAAAACTGCTGGCGACGATGGCAACCGAGATGAGCGCGCCCGAGATCGCCACCATCGGCCTTGGCGCGGCGGACCCGAAGCGGCTGAGCAAGTCGATCGGCATCCTGGTCGATGCGGAGAAGCTGCCGGCCACGCCCAAGGTCAGCCAGATCTTCGACGCCTCGTTCCTGCCGCCGCTCGCCGACCGGCCGAAGTCGATGCACCCCCATGGCACCCCGGGCGGCTAAGGCATGATCCGCGCAGGTGGAAGCACCGGAGCGGTTCATGCCTATGACAAGCTGGCCGGGAAGGTCAGGTCCACCGTCGCGCTCGTCTTAAGGGCCAGCCGGAGGACCTGATCAGCCCCCAAGCATGGAATGCCTGACAGTCAGCCGCCTTTTCGCCCGCACCTGCATGGCACAGCCGGTCTGGCCCACGATGCTTGGATTGTTATCGATATGATCGGCCACCGCCGGGCCTGACCGCTCCGGCAAGGCGCCGGGCCGATCAATCTCGACACCGGCCACCGATCAGACGCGAGTCACCCCAACCCGGCGCGGTTGCGTATCACCGTCCGCGTCGTCGGATGATCCGGACCCAGCGCCTTGGTGTAGATGGCCACTGCCCAGTCCAGCGCCTCCCGCGCCGAGAACCCGTCGCCCATATCACTCAGCACACCCGCAAGATTGTTGGCATCCCGTCCGACACTCGGATGCTCCTTCCCCAGCGCCGCCTCATCGATCGCCAGCGCGCGCTCGAACGCCGCATGGGCACCGTCCAGATCGCCGATATCGTGCAGGATCAGTCCGATATGGTTGATGTCGGTGGCGGCCTCCGGATGCTCCGCCCCCAGCGCCTCGGTGTGCAGCGCCAGCGCCCGCCGCAGTTGCGCCTGCGCGTCCATCACCTCGCCCAGTTCATGCGACAGCCGCCCCAGGTCCCGCAGGTCGTTGGCGAGGTCCGGGTGGTCTGACCCGAGCAATCGTTGGCGAGCCTCGATGGTGTGTTCCAGATTGTCGCGCTGGGCACGCAGGTCGTTCAGGCTGGCAGGCATCGTGGGGTCCTTCGCGGCGGGGTCTTGGCCGGTATGTGGCCGAACCCCGCCGGCTTCTCAACCCCGAGCCACCGGCACCGCGTCATACTCTTCGGAAATATCCTTCCCGGTATAGTCCGGCATCATCGCCGTCGAGACCAGGCTGATCACCGCGCACACGGCGATGTAGATCGCGACTGCGTACCCGTTGTGATAGGTCGCGATCAGCGCCGTCGCGATCAACGGCGCCGGTCCGCCGGCGATGATCGAGGCAAGCTGATACCCCAGCGAGCTGCCGCTGTAGCGTAGGCGGGGGGTGAACGCCTCGGCGATCAGCGCGGCCTGCGGGCCGTACATCATGTCGTGCGGGATCAGCGACAGAACGATGGCGACGAACACCAGCGTCGGCGACAGCGTCCCCAGCAGGGCGAAGTAGATGAACCCGAACACCCCGGTCGCTGCCGCGCCTATGAGGTACATGTTTCGCCGGCCGATCCGGTCGGAGATATGGCCCGACAGCGGAATGGTTATGAACGACAGGCAGGACCCCACCAGCACCGCCGACAGCACCATGTCACGCGGCATCTTCAGCGTGCCGGTGGCATAGGCGAAGATGAACGCGGTGAAGATGTAGAACGGCGCCTGCTCCGCCATGCGCAGCAAGGCCGACAGGATGATCCGGCCCGGCTGCCGTTTGATCACCTCCACCATCGGCGCCTTCTCGATCTTCTTCTCCTCCAGGAGCTTCCGGAACACCGGGGTCTCCAGGATGCCCAGGCGGATCCACAGCCCGATGCCGACCAGCACGATGCTGAGGATGAACGGTGCCCGCCAGCCCCAGGCGATGAAATCGGCGCCTGACCACGCACTGAACGCCAGGATCGCCAAATTCGACAGGAACAACCCGCTCGGCACACCGAACTGCGGCCACGACGCGACCAGCCCCCGGCTTTTCTGCCCACGCGACCATTCCATGGCGATCAGCACCGATCCGCCCCACTCGCCGCCGACGCCGATGCCTTGCAGGGTCCGCAGCACGGTCAGGATGACGGCACCCCAGATGCCGATGGCGTTGTAGCCGGGTACGAAGGCGACCAGGAACGTCGCGATCCCCATCACCAGCAGCGTCGAGATCAGCGTCGCCTTGCGGCCGATGCGGTCGCCGTAATGGCCGAAGATCGCCGCCCCGATCGGGCGGCCGATGAAGCCGATGAAATAGGTGCTGAACGCGGCCAGCGTGCCCGCCAGCACCGATTCATGGGGAAAGAACAGTTTTGGAAAGACCAGCCCGGCGGCGGTGCCGTAGATGAAGAAGTCGTACCACTCGATCGTGGTGCCGATGGTGGCCGCGATCACCGCCTTGCGCAGTTGTGCGCGATGTTCGGTATCGGTCAGCCCGCCGGATACGGCCGCGCTCGCCATTTTCGTATGTCCTCCGATTCGCTCCTGTTCTGACAACAGGTTCGCACGGTGGCAGACTCGTCGCATTGGGAACGTTTGACAATGGGATTCGTAACTGTCCCAGTCACCGGTGCCGCAACCGTTACCGTTACGGCACACAACTCACCTGCGGGTACGCAGGCCACGCGGTGGGGCAATACCACAAAGGGAGCCCCCACCCGGGACCGAGCGCCCGGAGTCCCGGGCCAACCCGACCCGGGACAGCACAAGCAGCGGCTTAAAGGTGCGCTTCGGCGTATTCGTAGTTGGCGAGGTTATCCAGCCAGTTTTGCAGGTAGTTCGGCCGGACGTTCTTGAAATCCAGGTAATACGCGTGTTCCCACACGTCGCAGCCCAGCAGCACCTTGCCCTCGCCGGTCGCCAGCGGGTTCGACCCGTTCGGCGTCTTGGTCACCTTCAACTTGCCGTCGCTGCCCAGCACCAGCCAGGCCCAGCCGGACCCGAACTGGCTCGCGCCCGCCGCCTTGAAGTCGTCCTTGAACTTCTGCACGCCGCCCAGGTCGCTGGTGATCTTGGCTTCCAGCTTGGACGGGATCTTGCCGCCATTCGGGCTCATGCATTCCCAGAAGATGATGTGGTTCCAATGCTGGCCGGCATTGTTGAACACCGGACCACCGGCGGCGGCGGTCGCCTTGACGATATCGTCCAGCGACTTGCCCTGCAGCGAGGCGTCTTTCTCGACGAAGCCGTTCAGCGCCGTGACATAGGCCTGGTGATGCTTGTCGTGATGCAGTTCCAGGGTTTCCTGGCACATGCCTTTGGCGGCGAGGGCGCTGTGGGAATAGGGCAGGGTCGGCAGTTCGAAAGCCATGACAGTCCTCCTGGTGGTGTTGCGGTGAAGGGACGCGAACGCGCCCGGGAACGCCTCGTTAGCTATGGCCACCCCGGCGGGCCGTCAAGGCGACCCCCCGTCAGGTGCCGGTTCGGATCGCATGCCTCCACCGCCCGGCGGCGTCCCCCCAACGGTTGGCAGCGCCATCCAGTTGTGCCCTCATCGCCGAAAACCAACGCGAGGCGAGGGCGAGGATGATCACGATGCGATGTGCCGCCGCGAAATGTGCCGCCGCGTTCGCCGCGATGATGACCGTAGCCCTCCTGACCGTTCCAGCCCGCGCATCCGAGGAACTCGTCCAGGTCGCATCGGCCGGAAGTGGCCCCGGAGGCACCCACGGCAACCATCCGCTCCTCGGCTACCTGCTGCGCCCGGACGGATCGGCCCCGAGCCCGGCGGTCGTCGTGCTGCATGGCTGCGAGGGTTTCAGCCTTAACTACGTGATCGCAGCACGGGAGTTGCAGTCCTGGGGCTACGCCGCGCTGGTTCTCGACAGCCTTGGGGCTGAGGATCTCTGCCAGGGTGGCGGTGGCGCCGCGGCCGAGGCGCTCGACGCCTACGCGGCGCTACACTGGCTGTCCGCACGTCCCTTCGTCGACCCGGAACGCATCGCCCTGCTCGGTCTTTCCATGGGCGGCGCGGCGGCGCTGATGGTCACGGAACGAGGCCCCCTGTCAGCGACGTTCAAGCAGCATTTTCGCGCCGTCGCCGCCTATTACCCGTCCTGCGGCTTCAGCAACGGCGTCATGACCAGCCCGCTGCTGATCCTGATCGGCGGCGCCGACGACTGGGCCCCGGCCGCCGATTGCCAGGCCATGATGAAGCGCCGCGACGGTAACGGCGCGCCTGTCGATCTGCGAGTTTTCCCCGGCGCGACGCACGCCTTCAACTCCATCGCACCGCCGCACTGGATTCTGGGCCATTTCATCCAGTTCGACCCCGCCGCCACGGTTGCGGCACGCAACGCAACACAAAGCTTCCTGCACCAATGGCTGACCGGTCCAACCCCCCAATCCCCCGCGTCATCACCATCCAAGGACCCGATTCCGGGATCAGCCCGGTGACCCACGGCCACGCCCCCAATCCCGCCCCGGCACACACTTGCCTCCAAGCCGGAACCGCGCCACCACCGACCCATGAACGAAGCGATCGCCGCCCTGGTGCGGCGCCACGACCCCGACCGGTTCCTGACCGCGCTGTTCGCCCCACCCAGGCGGCGGGACGCGCTGCTCACCCTCTACGCCTTCAACCACGAACTGGCCCGAGCGCGCGAAGTCGCCAGTGAGCCGCCGCTCGCCCTGATCCGCCTGCAATGGTGGCGCGAAGTGGTCGAGGGCGAACCCAAGCGCCACGAGGTCGCCTCACCTTTGTCGGAGGCCATCGCCGCCGGTGCCCTGAACCCCGCCCACCTGTTGCCCATCATCGAAGCCCGCGAAGCCGAGGCCTACGCCGACTTCGAAACCCTGGCCGACTGGCATGCCTGGCTGCTGGCCGGGGCAGGGGGCCTCGCGGCCGCCGCCGCCGCCGCATTGGGCGCCGAGAACCCCGACGCCTTCCGCCCCTTCGGTGCCGCCTACGGGATCGCCGGCCTGACCCGGACAACCGGAGCTTTGGCGTCGCAAGCCGCCTGCCTGCTGCCCCGCGACCTGCTGGCAACGCACGGCCTATCCCCCGAGGCCTTCATCGACGACCCCGCCTCACCCGCCGCCCGTGCCGCCCAGCACGATATCGTGCGCCAGGGCCAGACCCTGCTCGCCGACGCCGCCAGAACCCCGATCCCCCGAACCGCCATCGCCGCCGCCCTGCCGGCCGTCCTCGCCCGGCGCGACCTGGCACGCTGGCCGTCGCTCGCAACCCCCAGGCGCCTGGGCGACCGCCTGGCGGTGATCGCCGCCGGCCTGTCCGGTCGAATTTTACCTCGCGCTTAATCGCTTCCATGCCGAGCGATCCGCATCCTTGCCCCACGCCGGCCATGAGGCCGGTGGCGCAGAAGGAACAGCATGATGATCGACGCCCAGACCCTCGCCCAACGCTACATCGCCACCTGGAATGAAATCGAACCGGCTGCGCGCCGCCGCCTGATCGATGGCCTGTGGACCGAGGACGCCTGTTACGCCGACCCAATGATGAAGGCGGACGGCCAGGTCGGCATCTCCGCCCTGATCGGCGGAGTCCACAGCAAGTTCCCCGGCTACCGGTTCGCCCTGGCCGGCCAGCCGGACGGCCACGGCCCCTATGTCCGCTTCTCCTGGACCTTGGCCCCTGCCGACGGACAAGTGGTCGCCCGAGGCACCGATTTCGCCGCGGTGGCCCCCGATGGACGCCTGGCGCAGGTCACCGGATTTCTCGACCAGGTGCCCGCGGCCTGACCGGACCGGTCCCTTCCTCCGCGCCCGGGGGAAGGGACCGCATTCGGACCGGGACGCCGCAAACCCCGGACAGATTAAAAATTGATGACCCGCCTACCCGCGCCCGCGCTGCCTTGCCAAGGAACGCCCTA
>DATAZJ010000657.1:0-6753 GCA_036272115.1 Rhodopila sp.
CGGATGCCGCAGGACAGGCGCCCGGAAAGCCGGCAACAGCAAAGTCGCCAACCCGGAAACCAGCAACAGCGCAGCCGACAGGACAGCACCGGGACTGAGCCGCCCGTCGCCGCCCTGGCCCGCGCCGCGATGGCAAGGGGCCTCGCCGGCGACGACAAGTTGGGCAGCCTCCGCTGGCTGGAACGGGCGCACCGCCTCGTGCCGACCGACCCCAATGTGACCCTCGCGCTGGCCAGTGCCTGGCTGGCGCATGATCCTGCCCGGGCGGCTTCGCTCTTTCAGGACGTGATGGACCACCACGACGTCAGGCAGGCATCGCTGGGGATCGCCGCCACGACCCTGCGCCTGGCCGGGCCGCAGGCGGCCGAAAACCCGTTCGCCGCCGTGCTCTCCCGCCACGCCTTCGCGCCCGACATCGTCCGCCTCGCCGAAGCCATCGCCGGCCGGCCAGGCGGTCCCGGATGGTGTGCCCTGCGGTCGGACGGCACCCTGGAGATCCACCCGACGGCCGGCAAGACGGTCGCGTCGCTGGACGGCAAACCCATCCGCGGCACCACCCTGCCCGCGCACTGGCAACGCGCCCGAACCATCGACATCCGTGCCGGCGGCGCCCCACTGCTCGGCAGTCCGATCCAGATCGCCGCGATCCGCCGCCTGGCCGGCTGCGTCGAGGCCGTGGATGGCGCCATCCGTGGCTGGGCTTGGCATCCCGGCGATCCGGACACCGCGCCCGCCCTGACCCTGTCCGACGCCGCCGGCCGGGTGATGCGGCGGTTCGTCGCTGCCGATGAATCGATCTCGGTCCCCGACACCGGCCCGATGGCACGCCCCCGCTCCTTCCGGCTGGACCGGCGCGATCTCCCCGACACGGCCGGCCCCCTGCACATCCGCGGTCCGGACGGCAAGGACCTGCCAGGCAGCCCGCTGTATCCGTTCGCCGATGAGGCAGCGCACGTCGCGGCGGCGCTGCTCCTGGGCCACGCCTACCCCGCCGGTCCGCCGGTTCGGACACCACCTCCGCCAGCCGCCGGGCCGTCGCTGCGCGCCAACGGGCCGGTTCCCCCGCTTCCGGTCGGCGCCGAGCGCCGGAAGCGCGCCGCAGCCGTCGTCATCCCGGTGCATGACGGTGGTGAGGTCGTGCTGGCCTGCCTCGACAGCGTTCTGGCCTCGGTTCCTGTCCGCACCAAAATCCTTATCGTGGACGACGGATCGGCCGATCCGTCCTTGGTCGCGGCCCTCGACACCCTTGCCCGCCAGCGCAAGATCACCCTGCTCCGCCATCCCGCCCCACTTGGCTTTCCCGCCGCCGCCAACGCCGGCATCCACGCCGCCCCGGGGCTAGACGTGGTGCTGCTGAACAGTGACACCCTGGTCCCGCCCAACTGGCTGGAACGACTGCGCCAGGCCGCCTACGCCGATCCCGCCATCGGCACCGTCACGCCGCTGTCGAACGACGCCAGCATCCTCAGCTACCCCGGCCCGACCGGCAGCAATCCCCGCCCCGACCAGGCCGCCACCAACCGATTCGATCGCCTGACGCAACGGGCGAACGGCGCCGCCGTGATCGACATCCCGGTGGGCGTCGGCTTCTGCCTCTACCTCCGGCGAGACTGCCTGAACGCCACCGGCCTGCTGCGCACCGACGTGTTCGCCCAAGGCTACGGTGAGGAGACCGATTTCTGCCTGCGCGCCCGCCGGCTGGGCTGGCGCAACGTCGCGCTGACCGGTCTGTTCGTCGGCCACCTCGCCGGCACCTCATTCGGCGCCAGCGCGACACATTTGCGCGCCCGCAATGCCCGACTGATCGAGCAGCTTCACCCCGGCTACGCAAAACTGATCGAGAATTATTTGTTGCACGATCCGCTGGCCGACGCGCGCCGCCGGATCGATCTGCTGCAATGGCGGCAACGCGCCCGGACACGCCCGCGTTCGGCTATCCTGATCACCCACGACGACGGCGGCGGCGTCGAGCAGCGGCTGATCCGTTCCGCCCGGCAGCATGACCAGGCGGGACGCCGCCCCATCATCCTGCGGCCGGCGCAAACCGCCGACGGCGGCATGGCGATCGCGGTGCGCGACGGCGTCACCGACGATCTGCCCAACCTGGTCTATCCGATGCCGGCCGAATTGCCGGCGCTGGTCCGCCTGCTGCGGTCGACCAGGCCCGAAATGATCGAGATACATCATTTCGCCGATTATCCGCCGGCCGTTTACGATCTGGTAACGCTTCTGGGCGTTCCTTACGACGTGCACGTGCACGACTACGCCTGGTTCTGTCCGCGCGTGTCGCTGGTCGGTGCGCATGACCGCTATTGCGGAGAACCCGACTTGCCGGACTGCGAAGCCTGCGTCGCCGACAACGGCCATTTCCTGAAGGAGGATATCGGCGTCGCCGCCTTGCGCCGCCGGTCCGCCGGCCTGTTCGCGGCCGCCCGGCGCGTCACCGTCCCGTCCGATGATACCGGCCTCCGCATGCGGCGGCATTTCGACGGGCTGGCGACCACGACCGTTCCGCACGAAGACGACACCGCGATCGTTTCCTCCGCCGAATCCCGCCGCACCGGCGGCCGGGCCAGCGTCTGCGTGGTCGGCGCCATCGGCGTGCATAAGGGCTACGACATCCTGCTGGCCTGCGCCCGCGACGCCGTCCGCCGCGACCTCGATCTGGAGTTCATCGTCGTCGGCCACACCATCGACGATGCCCGCATGCTGGCGACCGGACGCGTTTTCGTAACCGGTCGTTTCGAACCGGATGAGGCCGTCGGCCTGATCGCCAGGCAAAACGCCCGGATCGGCTTCGTCGCATCCATTTGCCCAGAGACATGGTGCCTCAGCCTGGGCGACATCTGGCGCGCCGGCCTGAATGCCGCGGCCTTCGATATCGGTGCCCCGGCGGAGCGAATCCGGCGGACAGGACGAGGAATTCTACTTCCATTGGGCCTGTCCGCAAGTGCTATTAACAATACATTGGTCGCCGCGATGGCGACGGCGGAGCATTGATGGTCGACACCGGCAGGCTGACGGCAAACGATATATCAGCGCGTTCACGACGACGTGTCGCGACCGAACCACACCCCGTTGCTTGCGCCGATCCTTCTGGCCGGGTCATATAAGTTCAGCAATGGCACGAACCCCAAAAAAGCGAGAAAGCCTTATGTCCGAAGCCGCGAGCGCGGAAAAACCTGTTGCCGTTACGGAGCAATCCGCACCGCCGGCCAAGCCCCCAACCGAACCGTCCAACAGGGTCGCCGAGCTTCAGGTGTCGGCCCATATCATGACGCTCGAAACCGGCCTGTTCTGTGTCTTCCAGACCCCCGGCAGCGCCCCGTCCGATCCCGCCACCGGCCTGCCGGGCGTGCGGATCACCCCAGCGCCGGGCCTCGCTGGGCGCCCCGAAGCCGTCAGCGTCAGCACCTTCCGTGAAGACGGCTGGCTGAACGGCACCGCCGCGCTGGTGCGGGTGACCGACGGGTCGGCCCAGATCCTGGTGACCATCTACCAGCACAAGGGCATGGACGCCGCCCCCCGCCTCCAGGTCCTGCGCTTGAGCGGGGAACCGACCGCCGCATCCGCGCCCGAAGCGGCCGCCGCGGGCGCTCCTGCCCCGGCCCCGGCCGAACCCGCGCCGCCGGCCGCCAATCCGGACATCATGGCGCATATCCAGCGCAGCGGCGACGTCGGCTGTGCCCTCGGCGACTGGCTCGGCCGCAAGGGCAGCGGCCAATGGGTGGAAGGCTTCGGCATGGCCCCGCTCCAAGGCCTCGCCCCCGAGGACCTGGAGTACCAGGCCGTGCTCGGCCGCAACTGGCTGTCGCCTTGGGTGGAATCCGGCAAGTTCTGCGGCAGCCGAGGCATGGCTCTCCCCCTCCTCGGCCTGAAAATCCGGCTGAAAGGCGCCGCCGCCAAGACCTTCGAATGCGCCTACTCCGCGACATTCGTCGACGGCAGCACCGCCGGTCCGGTCAACGGCGGGGAAACCTGTGAGTCCGAAAGCCTCGCCGCACTGGAATCGTTTCAAATCGTCATCCAGCCGCGTGGCAGCAAGGCCGCCACCACCGGCAAGCCGGCCCCGGCCGCGAAAGCGCCCGGCGGCGGGAAGCAATCAGCGCCTAAGCCCGCCACCGGCCACGTCGCCAGGCCGGCCGCCAAGCCACGCGCGAAAGTCTAGGATAGAAGCCGCGCCCGCCGCGACGAGTCGCCACGTTTACCGCCAGGGCCGACCCCATCGAGCCAAGGCGGCAAAGCGTCGCGCTTCGGCCGGCGGTTCGGCCAGATGGGGCAACCAGACGGGGCAACCAGATTGAAATTCCTGTTCGTCCACCAGAATTACCCCGGCCAATTCCTGCACATCGTGCGTCATCTGGTCGCCGCCAAACGCCATGAACTGGTGTTCATCACCGAACCCAACCCCAACGAAATCCGCGGCGTCCGCAAGGTCCCCTACACCAGGCCGAAGCTGGAAATCCCCGAGACCCATATCGTCGCGCGGGAAATGGACAACGGCGCCCGGCGCGCCGAGGCCGTGTTCAAGACCGCCTACGGCCTGCGGCATCTGGGCTACAATCCCGACATCATCATCGGCCATCACGGCTGGGGTGAAATGCTCAACCTGCGCGACGTCTGGCCCGCCGCGCCCATGCTCGGCTACTTCGAGTTCTACTATCAGTTCGACCAGGCCGATGTCGGTTTCGATCCGGAGTTTCCCGCCGATCCACTCGACTACCCGCGCATACGGGCGAAAAACGCCATCAACCACGTCGCCCTGAACCTCGGCGGCGCGGGCCAGACGCCAACCCAATGGCAGCTTTCGACCTATCCCGACTGGGCTCGGCCGAAGATCGATGTGGTCTGGGAAGGTGTCGATCTTGACACATGCAGCCCCGACCCGGCGGCGCACCGGAAAACCCTCAAGGTCGGCGACATGACCATCCGCCCCACCGACAAGCTGGTCACCTACGTCTCCCGCGACCTGGAACCCTATCGCGGCTTCCATGCCATGATGCGGACGCTTCCCGATCTGATGCGGGCACGCAAGGACATCAAGGTCGTCATGGTCGGCGGCGACGGCATCAGCTACGGCGCCGCACCCCGCGGCGGCGGCACCTGGCGGGAGGCGCTGCTGGCCGAGGTCGGCAAGGACATCGACATGGACCGCGTCGTGTTCCCCGGCCGCGTCCCCTACGACGTCTATCTGGCGGCGCTGCGCCGTTCGGACGCCCACGTCTACCTGACCTATCCCTTCGTCGCCTCCTGGTCGCTGCGGGAGGCACTGGCGATCGGCTGCCCGGTGATCGGCGGAGACACCGAAACGGTGCGGGAATTCATCACCCACGGCGAAAACGGACTGCTGGCCCCCACGTTGGACTCGAAGGCGCTGGCCCGCACCATCCTGGGCCTGCTGGAAGACAAGCCGCTGACCAGCAAGCTGCGCGCCAACGCGCGCGCCTATGCCATACGGCACCTGGCGATGGGCGACTATCTGGCGTCCTACTGCGACCTGATCGGTCGGCTGGCCGGCGAGAACCCCGCACCGGTGGCCGAACCCGCCCCATCGCCGCGTCGCAAGCAGCCGGTGCGGCGGACGAAGCCCGCATCCGGCGCCGAACCGGCACCGCAGCGCATGGTCGCCGCAGGCGCCTGAAATCTAGACCCGCCGCAGGCGCCTGAAATCCAGCGCCGCCGCAGGCGCCTGAAATCTGGATCCGCCGCCGGCGCCTGAAATCCAGCGCCGCCGCCAGACTCCGAAAAACGACGCCCCGAGGCGTCTCATCCGGCAAATCAATACCGCCTCTTGCCCGAGCCCGCCCCGTTGTGCCACCACCACTCGGCGAAGCATGTCATCGCGCCTCGCAAGCAAGAGGATTCCCATGGCCGATAGTGCCCCGGCACAACTTCCCGCCCAAGGCAGCCTGATGCGCGGCAAGCGCGGCCTGATCATGGGCGTCGCCAACGACCGGTCGCTGGCCTGGGGCATCGCCTCGGCCTGCGCCGCGCAAGGCGCCGAACTGGCCTTCACTTTCCAGGGCGACGCGCTGGAACGCCGCGTCCGCCCGCTGGCCCAGCAGGTCGCCTCTGACCTCGTCTTCCCTTGCGACGTCGCTGATGAATCCAGCATCGATTCGGCGTTCGCTTCGCTGGCCCAGCGCTGGGACGGCCTGGATTTCCTGGTCCACGCCATCGGTTTCGCCGACAAGCAGTACCTCCGCGGCCGCTATCTCGACACCCCGCGCGCCGCCTTCCTGCAGGCGATGGACATCTCCTGCTACTCCTTCACCGCGGTCTGCCAGCGTGCCGTGCCGATGATGAAGCCCGGCGGCAGCCTGCTGACCCTGTCCTATCTCGGCGCCGAACGCTGGGTGCCGCATTACAACGTGATGGGCGTTGCGAAAGCGGCGCTGGAGGCCTCGGTGCGCTACCTGGCCGCCGATCTGGGCTCCGCCGGCATACGCTGCAACGGCATCAGCGCCGGGCCGATCAAGACCCTGGCCGCCTCCGGAATCGGCGATTTCCGCTACATCCTGCGTTGGAACCAGCTCAATTCGCCGATGCAGCGCAACGTGACGATCGAGGAAGTCGGCGGCGCCGGCGTCTACCTGCTGTCCGACCTGGCCTCCGGCGTGACCGGTGAGGTGCATCACGTCGATTGCGGCTATCACCTTGTCGGCATGAAGCACCCGGACGCGCCGGACATCGCCATCGTCGAATGATCGCATCCCGCCATGTCCCATAACATCTTCGGCCATCTGTTCCGGG
>DATAZJ010000658.1:0-2896 GCA_036272115.1 Rhodopila sp.
GCCAGGGCCGTGTCCCCTGCCCCGGATGTGTCGAACACGTCGGCCGCCTCGGCCGGGAAGTGCTGGGACCCGTTGCCGTCCACCAGCGTCATGCCGTCGTTGCCGCGGGTGACCACGACGGCGCCGAAGCCGTGCTGGGTGCGCAGATGCTGGGCGGCGGCGACGATCTGTGCCTCGGTGTCCACCGGCATATGGGTGGCGGCGGCGAGTTCCTGGCGGTTCGGCATCACCACGTCGGCGCCGGCGTAGCGGGAAAAATCGCTGCCGCGCGGATCGACGATCAGCTTGCGGCCGGTGGTGCGCGCGGCCTCCACCAGTTTCGCCGGCACGTCGGCGGACAGGACGCCTTTGCCGTAGTCGGACAGCACGGTGACGCTGGTGGCGGCCATGGCGTCCACGGCGATGCGCAACAGGCGTTCGGCGAGTTTGGGGTGGATCGGGTCGGTCTGCTCCCGATCGGCGCGCAGCAGTTGCTGGCCGGCGGCGATCAGGCGGGTTTTCAGGGTGGTGGTGCGGCTGCCCTGCACCAGCAGCCAGGGCTCGACGTTGGGCTGGCCGCCGATCAGGCCGGTCAGGTCCGATCCGGCCTGGTCGTCGCCGACGACGGAGATGAACGCGGTCGCCACACCCAGGGCGGTGAGGTTGCGCACGACGTTGCCGGCGCCGCCGGGCAACGCGACCTCCCGCTCGATGGCCAGGATGGGGACGGGCGCTTCCAGGCTGATGCGGGAGACCTCGCCGAAGGTGTAGCGGTCCAGCATGACGTCGCCGATGACCAGTACATTGGTATGGGCCAGACGACGGACCGCTGCGGCGAGATCCGGTTGCGGCTCATCGGGGCGCGGCGCGGGACCTGGCGTTATCTGATTCATTCAACCTGCCGTAACAAGAGCGTCGCAACGGTGCAACTTATCTTCGCGTGCGGCCGCGGCAAGAAGCAAGCACCGTGATCACGCGATCAAGGAAACTTTCGTATTATGCGTCACGATTAGCTAGACAGACTAGACGAAACCCGCGTGTGGGGATGTGGGGAGATCGCGCTGGGTTTTCAAACGAATTCGTCCTTGTTTTCCGGGTGATCCGCGGTGGAATTGGTGCTGGCCGGGCGTCGAATGGCTGGATCGGGTTGCGGTGATCTGCCTCCGGAGGGGGCCTGGTGAACGGCCGGGCCGGTTGTCGGCCTGGTTTTTTCACGCCGAGGCCACCGAGCGGTGAGGGATGAGTTTGGCACTGGGCCGGATGCGCGGCACAGTCCTGGATCGCCGTGTTGTGTGCGGTTGACTTGAATCAATGTCCGCTCGGCCATATTGCTCCATGTTGCCATTAGGAAATGGCAACAGGAGGCTGTGATGAAGCTTCGGGATCTCGTCGTTTTACTGGATGGTACAGGCCGCGATGAGGCCAAACTGGCCGTCGCGGTCGGATTGGCTCGGCGGCATGACGCGCATTTGACCGGGTTGTGCGCGCTGGAACTGCTGTTGCCGGCGGATACCTCCTTCGCTCTGAGCGGGTATCCCGATCTGTGGGCGCTGCCGGAGTTCTCCCGGAAGATCGAGGGCGAGGCGCGGACCAAGGCGGCGCTGATCGAGGGGCCGTTCCGCGAGATGCTGCGGCGGGAGGGGCTGGCGGGCGACTGGCGGCTGGAGACCGGGCCGCTGATCCAGGCCGTCGCCCGGCGGGCGCAGACGACCGATCTTATGGTGGTGGGACAGGCCGATCCGGACCGTCCGCTGCCTCCGGCGGCCAGGACCTTGGTGGAGGATATCCTGATGACGGCGGGGCGGCCGCTGCTTCTGGTGCCCTATGCCGGAACGTTCGAGACCGTCGGTTCCGCTACCCTGATCGGCTGGACGCCGACGCGGGAGTCAGCCCGAGCGGTGCATGATGCGCTGCCGTTGCTGGCGCCGTCGGGACACGTGACGGTGCTGACCGTCGAGTTGCCCGGGTCGGTGTCGGAAGCCGATGCGGTGCCCACGGCCGACATCGCCGAACATCTGTCCCGGCATGGGCTGGCGGTGACGGCGGCTCGGACCGTGGTGTCGGATGGTTTGCCGGCGGCTGATGTGCTGTTGGACTATGCGTCCGATATCGGCGCCGATCTGCTGGTGGTGGGCGGGTATGGGCATTCCCGCACACGGGAAATGATCATGGGCGGGGTGACGCGCGACCTGCTGCGGCACATGACGCTGCCGGTGCTGATGTCGCACTGATCCGAACGGGGAAGGCGTAGATGCCGATGCGCATCGGCATGAATATGGCCGGCTGGGGTCAGACGGTGACGACGACGTAGGTTTCCTCGACGGTTACCTGGACCTGTTCGGCGACGAACGGGCCTTCCACCAGGGTCTTGCCCGGTTCTGCCACGACGTCGAAGGCTCGGGCCTGGACGCTGTTGGGGTCGCACAGGGACTGGCCGGTGCGGATGTCGAATTCCCAGCAGTGCCAGGGGCAGCGGAGCATCTCGCCGGAGCGGGTCAGGCGATAGTCGCCTGGGCTGGGGGCGACCAGGCGGCTGACAATTTCACCGCGACAGAGCGGTGCGCCCTGGTGCGGGCAGCGGTTGATCAGCCCGTGGAAGTCGTCGCCGATGCGGAAAATCCCGATCTCCCGCCCGTTGACGGTGACGATTTTCCGGCTTCCGGGCGGGATTTCCTCGATGCTGGCGACGACGTGGCGGCTCATGGCTTAGTCCAGGTTGTAGAGGGCTTTCGCGTTGTCGCGGTAGATCTTGCGCTTCCAGTCGTCCGGCAGCGGGATCTTGAAGGCGTAGCGCGGGTCGTCCTGGTCCCAGTGCGGATAGTCGGTGGAGAACATGACGCGGTCGGGGCCGATCCATTCGAGGGTGGAGAGCATGTCCTGTGGGCGTTCGGGTTCCTCGATCGGCTGGGTGGTGACC
>DATAZJ010000659.1:0-7393 GCA_036272115.1 Rhodopila sp.
GCTGGATGAGGAACGCGGCGGGTTGCGCATCAGCGGGTATGTTTGCTCGCCGGCGGTAACCCGGGCCACGCCGGCGGGGCAGGCGCTGATCGTCAACCATCGGCCGGTGGCCGATCCGGTGCTGCGGACGGCGGTGAAGGTCGCCTATCGCGACGTGATCGCCGCCGGGCGGCACGCGGTGGTCGCGCTGTATCTGGAGGTGCCGCCGGACGAGTTGGACGTGAACGTGCATCCGGCCAAGACGGAATTGCGGTTCCGCGACACCGGCGCGGTCCGGTCGCTGGTCATCGGGTCGCTGCGGCGGGCGCTCGGCGTGGGAACCGGGCAGGTCGTGGCGATGTCAGCCCTTGGGTCAAGCCTTGGGTCAACCCTCGGGTCGTCCTTTGGATCGTCGCCGGGTCCGTCCTTCGGCCGGCCGGCGGGGTTGGCCGTGTGGGGGCGGGGGCCGGCGCCGCCTTTGTCGCTCAGTCCGGGCGGGTTTGCGCATGGCAACCTGGCCGAGGCGCAGTTGCCGTTCGCCGCGGGGCCGGCCGCCCGGCAGTTCGCGGCGGCCGAACCGTCGCCGGACCACCCGCTTGGGGCGCCGGTGGCGCAGGTGCTGGATACCTATATCATCGCGGTGGCGTCGGATGGCTCGCTGGTTCTGGTGGATCAGCACGCGGCGCACGAACGCCTGACGCACGAGGCGATCAGCGCGCAGATGCTGGACGGGTCGGTGCGCAGCCAGCCGCTGCTGCTGCCGGCGGTGGTCGACCTGCCGCCGAACGACGTCGCCCGGCTGGCCGCTCGGGCCGCCGATTTGGCGCGGCTGGGGCTGGAACTGGAGGAATTCGGCGCCGGCGCCATCCTGGTGCGCGCCCTGCCGGCGGTGCTGGGCGCCACTGAGCCGGGCCCGTTGCTGCGCGACCTAGCCGACGAATTCGCCGAGATGGATGAGGAAACCGTGCTGTCGGCCCGCCTCGACGCGGTGATCGCCCGCATGGCCTGCCACGGCAGCATCCGGGCCGGGCGCAAATTGGGCCAGGCGGAAATGAGCGCGCTGCTGCGCCGGATGGAGGAAACGCCGCGCGCGGCAACATGCAGCCACGGGCGGCCGACGGTGCTGAAGCTGTCGAAAGCCGACATCGAGAAGATGTTCGGCCGGCGGTAGCCTGTCGCGGCGCACGCATTGGCGTTGCGGACGACCAACCGCCTGGAAGCGATTGTGCTATGCCGCGCCGCGCCGAGGCCCGCTCTCCACGCCCAGGCTGCGGGCGACCGGCAGCAGGGTGAAGTAGCGCCGCGACACCCGGTCCGCGACGGCGCTGATCGCCTGTTCCAGCTTCCGCAGTTGCGGCGGCAAACGGGCGGTGGTGGCCATCTGGTCGGGTGAGCGCAGCACGTCATGCACGATGCCGCGCGATTCCTGCAGCAGCGGTTCCATGGACAGCAGCAGGGAATCGCCGTCCTCGACGATTTCGCGGAGCAGTTCCCGCGCGGCGGTCAACTGGAAGGCGAGGCCGCGCGGATTGCCCTCGTCGGCCAGGATCAGGTCCAGCGCCGGGGCGGGTTGCAGCACCGCCAGATAGCGGGCGCGGTAGGTGATGACGGAATCCCGCAGTTCGAGGGCGAGGCGCAGGCCGGCTTCCACCCGGCCCGGCTGGGTCAGCGCGCCGGGCTGGTCCAGCACCTGGGCGAGTTCGGCGGTGATCGACTGGGCGCGTTCCATGCGCCGGCCGAAATCCAGGAACAGCCGGCCGCCGCCGCGGACCATGTTCTCGGCCGCCAGCCCGGCGACGGTGGCGGCGAATTCCAGGATCTCGGTGGTCAGGTTCAAGGCGAATTCCAGCGATCGCGCGTTGGAATCAGGCGGCAGGCGCTTCATGGTCTCGCCCAGGATGCGCAGCGACCGGGTCAGCACGGTGTGCATCTCCCCGGTCAGGCGGTCACGCAGTTGCGCCACCTGGCGGGCGACGTCGGCGAGCACCCGGCGCATGCCGCCGTCGTGGCGGAACGCCCGCATCACCGCGGCAGCCAGCATGCCGGCGCCGAGCACGCTGGCGTCCTCGGCCTCCATCATGTGGATCTTGGCCAGGCTGGCGACCAGCACCTGCATCTCGGCGATTTCCCGCGCCGAGGGCGAAGGGCGCAGGATGCGTGCGATCATCGCCCGCTGCAGCCGGGCGGCTTCCTCCAGCCGCTCCAGATAACGCCCCAGCCAGTAGAAATTGTCGGCGACACGCGACGGCAGGTCGCCGGAGGTGCGGCGGATCGCCAGGGTCGGGGTCAGCAGCCCCAGCGCGCCCTGCACGGTGCTGGTTTCGTCCGCCATGACCCAGACGTCCTTGGACAGCGCGTTGCGCGGCAGGCGGCCGGACAGCGCGTCCTCCTCCGACAGTACCCGGGCGAGACCGCCGGGGAAGGCACGCCAGCGTGTGCCGTCGAACGTCATGAACATGCGCAGCGCGATCGGCCTGGCCTCCAGCCCGTTCGGGCCGGCGCACGGGGCGACCGACGGTGTGGGGGCCACCGATGCGGCATACGATTCCGGCTCGGCGTCCATGCGGGCGGCGAGGCTCTCCCGCTCCGCGGCGGACAGCAGCATCGGCATGATGGGGGGCGCATCGCCGTCGGTGGTGCGCCTGATCACCCAGCCTTCCAGGTCGCGCAGCACGGTGCGGACCACCGCGCCCTCTCCCAGCCACAGCGTCGCCTGGCTGGCCAGACGCAGGTCCTCGCCAAGCAGGCGGCGGGCCAGCGCCGGCAGGAAGGCGGCCAGCGCCGGCGCCTCGGTAAGGCCGGAGCCGGGGTCGTTGACGATACGGACGGCGCCGCCACGTATCGCGTCGAGCAGGCCGGGAACGCCGGCGCCGGCGGAAAGCTCCAGCGAATCGACGCGGTGGCCTTCCATGCGGCGCAGCAGCACGCCGATCCGTTGCAGGCCGCGCAAGGTCTTCAGGAACACCTGGCCGTTGCGCAGCGTCAGGTCGCCGGCCTCCACCAGGCCGATGGACAGTTCGCGCGACAGCAGGACGTGCTCGAACCACAGCGGGTCGGCGTGGCCGCCGCTCAGCAGGGCGACGGCGGCGCCGTCATCGGGGGCGAGCGCCTGCACCGCGTCGCTGCTGATCTCCAGATACTGCCGCAGTTGCTGAATGTTCTGGGACTGGAACAGCTCCGGCACGACGCGGGACATCATCCGCCGGTTTTCCAGCGCGTAGGCGATGCCCTGGGCCTGGCCGGTGCGGTCCGCCATGACCCGCCAGGCGCCATCCGGCCCACGCAGCAGGTCGGCGGCGTAGAACGACAGATAACGGTCGCGGCGGCGGCCATCGACGGTGCGGCACGGCCGCAGGAAGGCGGGGTTGCCGTAGACCAGGTCGGGCGGGATCAGCCCTTCGGCCATCAGGCTTCCCGAACTGTACAGGTCGGCCAGGATCAGTTCCATCAACTGGGCGCGCTGGGCGAGGCCGGATTCCAGGGCGGAGAACTCGGTGGCCGACAGCAGCAGCGGGATCGGGTCGCAGCGCCAGTTGACCGCGCGTTCGCCGGGCAGGATGGCGGTGATGCCCTCCTCGGCGAAGGCCTGGTCGAGCAGCCCGGCGCGTTGCGCGAGGGTTTCATGGCCAAGGCCGAACATGGTGGACAGCAGCGGGCGCCAGTGGGGTTTGGCGTGTCCCGCCCCGTCGGCCATCTCATCGAGCGGGCTGGTGGTGGTCATGCGGCGGGGCCGATTGGGCCGGATTGGCTTACCAGCGTCGCCAGGCCAATGCGGGCACGCACAATGGGATCCTCTTCACGCATGGAACGGCGACAAGGTGCCATGGAGGTGAAACATTTGTCCAGGATGCTACGCTGCGCTGCGGTATTTTGCGCTGGCGAATGGCTCGGCGCCGCCCTGGCGCCTTTACCCCTCGGAATTGTCAATTCGGTTACGGCTGCATTGTCTTGACCCCATCCGACCCGCTGTGTAGGCGGAATTTTTGGATGACCAACGGGGCGCGGCGATGACCACGGGTGACGATCAACCTCCGTCCGGCGAATTGGATGCTCCGCGCATCTCGACCGGCAACAAAGGTCTGGACGACATCCTCGGCGGCGGGCTGGATGCCGACCGGGTGTATCTCTACGAAGGGCGGCCCGGCACCGGCAAGACCACGCTGGCATTGCAATTCCTGCTGCAAGGGGCGTGCAACGGGGAGCGGACGTTGTATGTCACGCTCTCGGAAAGCAAAGCGGAACTGAAGGTCGTGGCGCGCCGGCATGGCTGGTCGCTGGACGCGATCGAGGTGTTCGAACTGGTCTCACCGGAGACGACCTTGGATCCTGAGCGCGAGCTGACGGTCCTGCACCCGGCGGAGATGGAACTCAGCGAGACGACCCAGCAGGTTTTCGAACGGGTCCAGGCGTCCAATCCGTCGCGCGTGGTGTTCGACAGCCTGTCGGAGATGCGGCTGCTGGCGCAAAGCGCATTGCGCTACCGGCGGCAGATTCTGGCATTGAAACATTTTTTCGCCGGCCGGCGCTGCACGGTCATTCTGCTGGATGATTTGTCTTCCTCGGAAAATGACCTGCAACTGCATTCGATTTCTCATGGCGTCGTGCTGCTGGAGCAATTGGCGATCGATTATGGTGCGGAACGGCGGCGACTGCGTGTGATCAAGATGCGCGGCACCCACTTCCGCGGCGGGTTCCATGATTTCGACATCGATCGTGGTGGGCTGGTGATTTATCCGCGGCTGATCGCGGCCGAACACCACAAGGCGTTCACCGGCGATTATACACCCAGCGGCAGCCCGGAACTGGACCAGTTGCTGGGGGGCGGGCTGGAACGCGGGACCAATGCGCTGCTGATCGGCGGGGCCGGCGTCGGGAAATCCTCATTGGCGCTGACTTATGCCGTGGCCGCCGCGCAACGGGGCGAATTCACCGCGATTTTCGCGTTCGACGAAGGCCGCAACACCATCGACGCCCGAGCGCGCACCTTGGGTCTGCCGCTGCAGGCGATGATCGACGAGGGCCTGATCCGCATCCAGCAGATCGATCCGGCGGAGGTCTCGCCGGGTGCTTTCGCCCATCTGGTGCGGCAGGCGGTGGAGATCGACGGCGCCCGCATCGTGGTGATCGACAGTCTGAACGGCTATTTGAATGCCATGCCGGACGGGCGCTTCCTGATCCTGCAGATGCACGAATTGCTCAGTTACCTGAGCCAGCTTGGGGTCTTGACGATCCTGATCCTTGCCCAGCACGGCCTGGTCGGGCCGATGGATACGCCGCTCGACATCAGCTACCTGAGCGACGCGGTCGTCATGCTGCGTTATTTCGAGGCTGACGGCTCCGTGCGGCGGGCGCTGTCGGTGGTGAAAAAGCGCAGTGGCAATCATGAACACACCATACGCGAGTTCAAACTGACCTCGGCGGGGATCTCGGTCGGACCACCTCTCACGCAGTTTACCGGCATCTTTACCGGTACGCCGCGTTACGTAGGGGAGAAGGGCCCGCTTCTCGCCGAGGGAAGTAATGACGAGCTGTGATGGAACAATCGAGACGCGGATACTGGTCCTGGCGCCGATCGGCCGGGACGCGGCCGCCATCGCGGAGGTCCTGAAGCGTACCGGGCTGTGCAGCCTGATCTGCCGCGACGTGCCGGGCCTGATCACGGCGCTGGATGCGGGGGCCGGGGCGGTGCTGCTGGCCGAGGAGGCGGCGGTTGGCCGCGCGGCGGATGCGTTGGCCGCCTGGGTGGGCCAGCAGGCGGCGTGGTCGGATATGCCGTTCGTCGTGCTGACAAGCCGCGACAGCCGCGCCGAGGTGACGCGCTGGCGGCAGGGGCTGCTCAGCAAGCTGCGCAACGCCTCGATGCTGGAACGGCCGGTGGATACGCTGGCGCTGTCGAGCGTGTCGGGTGCCGCCCTGCGCGGACGGCGGCGCCAGTACGAGGTGCGGTCGCATCTCGTCGAACGCTCGGCGGCGGCCGAGACGCTGGAGGACCTGGTAATCAGCCGGACCCGCGAACTGGAAGCCGCCAACGCGGCGCTGCGGGTCGAGATGGCGGAGCGCGAGCGGGCCGAGGACGCGCTGCGGCAATCGCAGAAGATGGAGGCGGTGGGTCAGTTGACCGGCGGTCTGGCACATGACTTCAACAACATGCTGGCCGGCATCTCGGGCAGCCTGGAGATCATCCGGAACCGGATCGCCAAGGGCCGTTTCGGGGAACTCGACCGCTTTGCCGGCATGGCGGCTGCGTCGGCGCAGCGCGCGGCGGCGTTGACCCACCGGCTGCTGGCGTTCTCCCGCCGGCAGGCGCTGAGCCCGAAACCGACCGACGCCAGCGCGCTGATCGCCGGCATGGGCGAGTTGATCCGCCGCACGGTCGGGCCGGAGGTGCGGGTCGAGGAAGTGCATGCGGAGGGGCTGTGGACGACGCTGTGCGACCCGAACCAGCTGGAAAGCGCATTGCTCAACCTGGTGATCAATGCGCGCGATGCGATGCCCGATGGCGGCACGCTGACCGTCGCCGCCGCCAACGCGCGCCCGGACGACCCGTTCGGGCCCAAGGACCCTGGCTTTAGAACCGGACGCTATGTCGTGCTGAGTGTGAGCGACACCGGCTCGGGGATGACGCCCGAGGTCGTCTCACGGGCGTTCGATCCGTTTTTCACCACCAAACCGATCGGGGAAGGCACCGGGCTGGGCCTGTCCATGGTCTATGGGTTCGCCAGGCAATCGGCCGGGCATGTCAGCATCCACAGCACGCCGAACCGCGGTACCACGATTCGTATCTACCTGCCGCGCTACACCGGCGACGTGCCGGAGAACACCCTGGACGCGGCGGCGACGGTCATGCCGCGGGCCCGGGGCGGTGAGACGGTGCTGGTGGTCGATGACGAACCGACCGTCCGCACGCTGGTCTGCGAGGTGCTGGGCGAACTGGGCTATGCCGCGTTGCAGGCGGCCGACGCCAGGGAAGGCCTGGACATTCTCGGCACCGGACACCGGATCGATCTGCTGATCACCGATGTCGGATTGCCGAACGGGATGAACGGACGGCAGTTGGCCGATGCCGCGATCACCAACCGGCCGGATCTGCGGGTGCTGTTCATCACCGGCTATGCCGAGAAAGCAGCGATGAGCGGCGGACGGCTCGGGCCAGGAATGGAATTGATCACCAAGCCATTCGCGCTGCACGCGCTGGCCAACAAGGTCGGGTCGATGATTACCCAGCCGGGGATCGGCGCGCGGTCCGCCCAGAGACGCTAGTGGTCAGATCCCGACAGAAGCATCCCCATGCGGTCAGGTGAATCGGCCCATAAAATCAAAAGCTGGTGGTTCGAATTGGACGGCACTATCCGTCTGATACCAATCGCCCTTGATGTTGACCCATCGGCAGCGCCGTGCAACCGTCATGGCGAGC
>DATAZJ010000660.1:0-3877 GCA_036272115.1 Rhodopila sp.
GGATCGTATCATGGTGACGTATGGATCCAACGAGATGCAATACGTCTCGGTCACCGGCTCGGACGGGGTCGGCAGGCTGGTTCCGGGCGTGCAGGTCATGATTGTCGACGACCATGGGCAGGCGGTGCCGGCGGGGGAAACCGGCCGGATACAGACCCGGTCCGATACGATGACGGATGGGTATCTCGGTGCGCCGGCGTTGACCGCTGCGGCGTTTGTGGATGGTTGGTACAACAGCAACGATCTGGGGTTTCAGCCGTCGCCCGAAACGCTGGTGGTGGTGGGCCGAGCGGACGGGATGTTGAACGTGGGTGGGGTGAAGGTGCCGCCGGGGCCGGTGGAGGATCAGATACGGGCGATCGACGGCGTGCAGGACGCGATGGTAACGAATGTCGTCAACGCCCAGGGGATCGATGTGCTGTTGGTTGCGGTTGAAACCGGTTCGGGCGACGGTGTCTGGGGGCTGGAGGCGGCGGTCAATCCGATCGTCCAGCTTTATGCCTCGCGGTATGTTCTGTTGCCGCTGCCGGTGTTTCCGCGGACGGAGACGGGGAAAATACGCCAGGAGGCCGTGCGGGCGGCTTATGCCGCCGCTCGGGACAAATGAGGGATCCAGAGGTTCAGCTCAGACGGATAGTGCGTCCAGTTTGAACTACCAGGGGTCCGAGGCGGGATAATCGGTTCATCGAGCACAGGGTATCGGCGTCTCGTTGTCATGGCGGCGCGGGGTCGCCGAGCCTGCCCGTGCCGGTCTCGGACAAGGCATGGATGGCGGGCCTGCGCCCGCCATGACGGTGTCAGGCAGCCGTGCTTCCCCTGCCGCGGTTATTCCGCGCCGGACCCAGGGCTTTGATTTTGCGGGCCGATTCACCCGTCCGCCTGGGATGTTTCTGTCGGGGTCGGACGGCTAGTATCGCGCGTCAGAGCAGCTCGATACTTCGCAGGTTTGCTTGAGTGACCGATTCACGCGGGAAATCGCGGTCACTGCGTGAGTCGCGCTGAACCGCGATCGGGCACTAGCGCAGGGCCGCCCAGACCACGGCGGGGGTCAGCGGCATCTGGATATGGCTGGCGCTGTCGGGGTGGCCGGCTCGGGTCAGGGCGTCGGCGACGGCGTTGACCACGGCCGGGGTGGCGCCGATGGTGCCGAGTTCGCCGACGCCTTTCACGCCCAGGGGGTTGGTCAGGCAGGGGATCGATTGATCCAGCACGTGGACGAAGTCGCGGATGATGTCGGCGCGGGGTACGAAATAGTCCATCATGGTGGCGGTCATGACCTGGCCGGATTCGTGATCGTAGAGCATGTGCTCACCCAGGGCCTGGCCGATGCCTTGCACGGCGCCACCGTCTAGCTGGCCGCGGACGATCATCGGGTTCACGACGCGGCCGACGTCATTGACCGAGACATAGGAAACGATTTCGACGGCGCCGGTGTCGGGATCGACCTCGACCTCGGTGATGTGGGCGCCGTTGGGCCAGCTTGGGCCGTTCACCGAGCTGGTGGAGTCGACGTAGATACGCTTGTCGGGCTGGCGGGCGGCGAGGTCGAACAGGCCGATGCCGCGATCGGTGCCGGCGATGCGGAACATTCCCTCGGCGTATTCGATGTCGGCGGCGGCGGCTTCGAGGGCCTCGGCGGCGAGGTCGCGGCCGTTGGCGACAGCGGTTTCGGAGGCGTGATGAATGGCGGAGCCGGCGGTGAACAGCGAGCGTGACCCGGCGCTGCCGAATCCCGAGCCGCGATCGGAATCGCCGGTGACGATGCGGATGCGATCGAGCTCCACGCCGAAGACGTCGACGACGAGCTGGGCGTAGGAGGTCGCGATCCCCTGCCCCATGCCCATCGTTGTTGCGTAGACCTCGATTTCGCCGTCACCGGAGACGGAGACGGTGACACGTTCCTCAAAGACGTTGCCACCGGTCCATTCGAGGAAGGAGGCGAGGCCTCGGCCGCGCAGCTTGCCGTGGGCGCGGGAGGCGGCTTCGCGTTGGGCGAAATCGTCCCATTTGGCGAGGGTCAGGGCCTGGTGCAGGATCGATCCGAAATTGCCGCTGTCGTACACCTGGCCCATGGCGTTGGTGTAGGGCATCTGGTCGGGGCGGATCAGGTTGCGGCGGCGGATTTCGGCGGGGTCCAGGTTGAGTTGTCGGGCGGCGGCGTCGAACAGGCGCTCGATGAGGTAGATTGCCTCCGGGCGGCCGGCGCCTCGGTAGGCGGCGGTGGGGGCGGTGTGGGTCAGGACGGCGCGCAGGTCGAAGTCGATGGTCTTGATGTCGTAGATGCTGGTGGAGACCCAGGGGCCGATCATCAGTTGGATGATGATGCCGACGGTGCTGCCATAGGCGCCGACATTGGCGAGGGAACGGATGCGGTAGGCGAGCACCTTGCCGCCGGCGTCGAGCGCGAGTTCGGCGTGGCTTTCGACGTCGCGGCCGTGGGTGGAGGAGAGGAATTCCTCGATCCGCGTCGGGGTCCATTTCACCGGGCGACCGATTTGGCGGGCGGCGTAGGCGACGACGATGTCCTCGGGGTAGAGGCCGGTCTTCATGCCGAAGCCGCCGCCGACGTCGCCGACGACGACACGGACTTTTTCCGTGGGCAGGTTGAGGGCGCCGCAGAGTGAGTCTCGCGCGCCGGATGGCATCTGGCTGGACAGACGCAATGTCAGACGTTCGGTGTCCTGGTCGTAGCTGGCGAGCGAGCAGCGGGGTTCCATCGAGGTGGGCACCAGGCGCTGGTTGACCAGGTCGAGGCTGACGACATGGGCGGCTTTGGCGAAGGCGGCATCGGAGGCGGCCTGGTCGCCGTGCTTCATCTGCGCGGCGATGTTGCCGGTGGCGGCGGGCCAGACCAGCGGGGCGCCCTCGGCGGTGGCCTCGGTGAGGTCGGTGACGACGGGGTGTTCGTCGTAGTCGACCAGGATGGATTCGAGCGCGTCCTTGGCTTGTTCGGCGGTCTCGGCGACCACGGCGGCGACGGCTTCGCCGACGAAGCGGACGGTTTCGTGGGCGAGCGCGAGGCGGAGGGGCGTGGCGCCGGGGGAGCCGTCGGGGCGGGTGAAGATCGGGGCGACCGGCAGTGGCTGGACGTTGGCGGCGACGAGGTCGGCTCCGGTCAGGATCGCCAGCACGCCGGGCATGGCGGCGGCTTCGGTGGTGTCGATGGAGAGGATGCCGGCGTGGGCGTGGGGGGAGCGGAGGAAGGCGAGGACGGTTTGTCCGGGCAGGGTGAAATCGTCGGTGAAACGGCCGATTCCGGCGAGCAGGCCGGCGTCCTCGATGCGCTTGACCTCGCGGCCGCTGCCGAAACGGCCGATCGTCGATGCGTCTGCCGTCATTCCGTCTGCCATGGGTGTCGTTCTCCGTTGGTCCGTCGGCGGCCGTTTCGGGCCACGGGGGTGGCGAAGCGGCGGGCTGGCTTCAAGGTGGGGTGTTTGGGGGTGGTGGATAGGGGGGGTCGGCTTTTTGCGGGTCCGGGCGGAAGGCGTGGATGCCGACCTGCGTCGGCATGACGGGGTTGGGCGGCGGTGTGCTGGATGGGTTGGCCGCGGGTAGACGGGTTTGCCGTGGGTAGACGGGTTGGCGTTCGTTGGACGGGTTGGCGGCGGGTAGACGGGTTGGCTTTCGTTAGACGCGTTGGCCGCCGTCGATGTGGACTTCGGAGCCGCTGATGTACATGGCCTGGTTGGAGCATAGGAAGAATAGCAGGTCGGCGACCTCGTTCGGCTTGCCCAGGCGGCGGAGGGGGATTTCGCGCTGGACGATTTCCTCGGTGCCGGGGGACAGGATGGCGGTGTCGATCTCGCCGGGGGAGACGGCGTTGACGCGCACGCCGTGGCGGCCGAGGTCGTTGGCCATTTCCCGCGTCAGCGCGGCC
>DATAZJ010000661.1:0-5308 GCA_036272115.1 Rhodopila sp.
CTGGGTTTCGGCCTGGATAATCTTTCCCTCATGGCACTGACCGTCGCCACCGGCTTCGTCGTCGACGACGCCATCGTCATGATCGAGAACGTCGTCCGCTACATCGAACGCGGCGTGCCCCCACTGGAAGCCGCCTTCCGAGGCGCCGCCCAGATCGGCTTCACCATCGTCTCGCTGACCGTGTCGCTGATCGCCGTGTTCATCCCGCTGCTGTTCATGACCGGCGTGGTCGGCCGGCTGTTCAAGGAGTTCTCGGTCACCCTCGCGGTATCAGTGATCGTCTCGGCGGTCGTGTCGCTGACCCTGACCCCGATGATGTGCGGCCGCCTGCTGCGCCCGGCGAGCGACCACACCCCCGGCCTGATCGCCCGCACCAGCGAACGCGGCTTCGACGCCATGCTGGCCGGCTATCGCCGCACCCTGGACTGGAGTTTCCGCCACCACGGCTTCGTCCTCACTGTCGGCGCCCTGACCCTGATCGGCACCCTGGGCCTCTACGTCATCGTCCCCAAAGGTTTCCTCCCCCGCCAGGACACCGGCGTCATCATGGCGGTGACCGAGGCCGCCCAAAGCGCCTCCATCCCCAAACTGACGGCACTGCAAACCCGGATGGCCGCGATCATCCGCCGCGACCCCGCGGTGACCGGAGTCGTCGCTTTCGCCGGCGCCGGCACCATCAACACCACCCCGAACACCGGCCGGCTGACCATCGCCCTGAAGCCGATCGGCCGGCGCGACCCGATGGACGTGGTGATCGCCCGCATGCAACGGGAAATCGCCGGCATTCCCGGCATCACCGCTTTCTTCCAGCCGGTGCAGGACATCCAGATCGGCAGCCGGGTCAGCCGCACCCAGTTCCAGTACACCCTGATCGACACCGACGCCGCGGAACTCGCCGCCTGGGCGCCGAAACTGAAAGCCGAACTCGCCACCCTGCCGGAATTGCGCGACGTCGCCAGCGACCAGCAGGACGACGGATTCCGTACATACATCCATGTCGACCGAGACGCCGCCGCCCGCCTGGGCGTGTCCATGCAGGCGATCGAGGACACGCTCTACGATGGCTTCGGCCAGCGCCAGATCTCCACCATCTTCGGCCAGGCCAACCAGTACCGGGTGGTGCTGGAAGCCGATCCGCGGTGGCAGGCCGACCCCGGCAGCCTGCGTCTGCTGCGCGTGCCCGGCGCGAACGATGTCCAGGTGCCGCTGTCCGCCATCGCCCATATCGAGAAAGTAACAGCCCCGCTGGTGATCGCCCACCAGGAACAGTTCCCCGCCATCACCCTGAGCTTCGACCTGGCGCCGAACCACTCCCTAGGCCAGGCAGTCGCCGCCGTTGCTCGGGCGGAACAGACAATCGCCATGCCCGAAACGATCACCGGCAGCTACACCGGCGACGCGGCGGAGTTCCAGTCGTCGCTGTCGGCCGAACCCTGGCTGATCCTGGCGGCGGTGGTGGTGATCTACATCGTGCTGGGCGTCCTCTACGAAAGTTGGATCCACCCGATCACCATCCTGTCCACCCTGCCGTCGGCGGGGATCGGTGCCCTTCTGGCGCTGTTGGTGTGCGGCATCGATCTGTCGCTGGTGGCGCTGGTCGGCATCGTGCTGCTGATGGGCATCGTCAAAAAGAACGCCATCATGATGGTGGATTTCGCCATCGACGCCGAACGCACCCGTGGCCTGACGCCGCAAGACGCAATGCGAGAAGCCTGCCTGCTGCGCTTCCGCCCCATCATGATGACCACCATGGCCGCGCTCCTGGGCGCGCTGCCCCTGGTCCTGGAACACGGCGCCGGCTCCGAACTGCGCTATCCGCTGGGCGTCACCATCATCGGCGGCCTGCTGCTGTCGCAGTTCCTGACGCTGTACACCACACCGGCGATCTATCTGGCGTTCGAACGCTTGCGCGGCCGCGTCGCCGGGCCAGGATCGCCCGAACCGGCGCCAGCAGAGTAATGGTGAGATGTGTTTTTTGTGCGTCGGGGCACAGACGGAATTATCATTACGAATGAAACCAAATAATCAATCCGAAAAGTCCTCATGAGAAAAGCTCTACATGATCCATCAGTCGCAACCACGGAAAACCAGTCAATACCGAAAGAATCCCTCGTTTCCCCTGGACAACGTAGTAAGGTAGAGTCTCCATTCCAAGTTTATTACCTTGTTTACAAATCCTTTTCTCAGCGTGCTCTGCGCCCCGCTCTGCGTGCTCTGCGTTAAAAGCGGTGTTGACCCGCGCCGCCCTCGTTGAGCCAAGCCGACAACCGAGCTGCAAAGGCGCAGGCAGTTCAACGGCAAGATCAGTGTCTGGCTTTTGCTTGTGCCTTTAACGCAGAGCACGCAGAGCGGCGCGGAGCCCACCGAGAAGATATCTTGCCATGCCCCTCTGCTTATCCGGTGCGGATTTTCCCCCGACCAAATCACGCGTTCCTACCCGGTTCCCAAGGACCCATCGAACAGGACGCACATCCAACCCATTTCCCAAAGTCAGCCGTTCGACTCAAATGTAGTATTGCTTAACCCGCGCTTAATCGTTTCACAAAAACACACGACCAGGAAGATCAGTCCCTACCCAAGCAACTCAACCACCAGCGCATCCCACTCCTCCTCCAGACCACCGCTCACCGGCGCCCGCCCCGCTCGGTTATACCAATACCGGGCATTGGCCAGGTCCGGCTCCTTCCGATGCAGATACGCATGCACCGCCGCCCCCACCGGACCCGGATCGGCCTGCGCGCATTCATGCGCCTTGTCCCAGTCCCCCTTGGCATCCCACCACAGCGCCTGCAACGGCAGCGACGCCGAAGCCGGCGGCACGTCCTGCAAGACCGACACCCGGAACACCGACAAATCCATCGCTCAGGCCGCCTTCGCCGGCAGCAACAGCCGCCGCAACTTACGCACCGCGCTGTCCGGCGTGGTCAGCACCGTCTTCCCGGTCGAGGCAGCAATCGCACCAGCCGCCTGCGACAGACTGAACTGCGCCAGCGCAATCACATCGCAGTCCGCCAGCGAACCCGCCGCCCGCACCGCCGCCGCATCGTGCCCAGCCCCGTCGCCGGCATTCAGAGCCGCCAGCGCATCCGCGGCCAGACACGGCACCAGCGTCGCATGCGGCGCCGCCACAGCAAACTCCGGCGGCATCGACGCCAGCGTCGGCGCGAACGTCGCCATCAACCCGATCCGGCCACGCGGTCCGACCAGACCGAGCGCCTCCTCGATCATCGCCTCATTCGGCTTCAGCACCGGAATGGCGGGAAACTCACGCGCGCACGCCTCGATGCACGGACCGAACGCCGAACAGGTGAACAGGATCGCATCCGCCCCGGTCTGCGTCGCATAGCGCGCCAGCGCCACGAACCGCCCGGTCATCGCCGGCGTCAGCGCCCCGTCACGGGCCAGGTCGGACGCCAGGGAGTCATCCAGCAGGTTCATCAGCACCGCCTCCGGCCACTGGCGATCGAAGGCCTGCATGATCGGCGGGATGGAGGGGGCCATGGCGTGGATCAGGGTAATGCGCATGCCGGAAACCTTGCGGCACGGCGGCGCCGAGGGCAAGGGGCGCATCTCGTGTTGACGCCCGCCCCACCGGGAGGCGAAGCTTCTATAAAGGCCGGAAAACACGGCCGCGGGAGGACCAATCATGACCACGACCAGCCCATCCGCGACCGAGGCCGCGCTGGAAGGCCAGCGCATCGGCGCACTACAGCTTCGCGTCGCGGCGATCTGCCTGCTGGCGCAGACGTTCGACGGCTACGACCTCAGCAGTATCGGCATGGCCGCGCCGGCTTTGTCGCAGGCCTGGCATCTGCCAGGGCCGGCCTTCGCCAGCAGCTTCGTCATGTCCAGCGTCGGCATCATGGTCGGCGCGCTGGCCTCCGGCCCGATCGGCGACCGAATGGGGCGCAAACCGGTGCTGATCGCCAGCCTGATCCTGCTGGCGGCGTCCTCTTTCGCCTGCGTGCATGTGACGACGATCCCGATGCTGGCAGCGCTGCGCTTCGTCACCGGCATGGGCATCGGCACCCTGATGCCGGCGACCGTGGCGCTGGCCTCCGACTACCTGCCCAGCCGCGTGCGCGCGAGCATGATCATGATCGTCTTCACCGGCGCGCCGCTCGGTGGCTTCCTCGGTGGGCAACTGGTGGCGCAACTGCTGCCGGTCTACGGCTGGACGTCGATCTTCGTCGTCGGCGGCGTGTTGCCGCTGCTTTTGCTGCCCGTGGCGCTGTTCTGGCTGCCGGAATCACCTCGGTTCCTGCTGAAAAAGGGCCGGTTGACGCCGAGGGCGCGGGCGATGCTGATCGGCCTGAACATCGCGGTGGATCAGAACCAGCACGAAGTCGATATCGCCACCGGCAACCCGGTCGCCCTGCTGTTCCGCGACGGGCTGGCGGTGACCACGGTGCTGGTGTGGACGCTGTATTTCTCCAACCTGCTGAGTATGTACCTGATCGGCTACTGGCTGCCGACGGTGCTGCACATGTCGGGGCTGACCCCGGCGGATTCGGTGTTCGCCGCCAGCCTGCGCGATGCCGGCCCGCTGCTGAGCATCTTCCTGATCGCGCCGTTGAGCCAGCGTTTCATGCCGCAGAGTGTGGTGGCGGTCAGCCTCGCCGGCGGCGTGGTGGCGATCGCCGTGATCGGGCTGGCGAACCTGCCGTACCTGCCGCTGCTGGCGACGATCTTCCTGGTCGGCTGCTGCACCACCGGCAGCATGACCGGGATCAACGGCATGATCGGCGCGCTGTACCCGGCGAGGGTGCGCAACACCGGCATGGGCTGGGCGCTCGGCGTCGGACGGCTGGGCGGCATCGGCGGCCCCTGGCTGGGCGGGTTGCTGCTCGGGATGGGATGGCCGCCCCGGCAGATTTTTCTGTTCGCTTGCGTGACCGCGGCGATTGCGACAGTGAGTGTGGTGCTGCTGCGGGTGCAGGTGCGGCGGTCCGAGCCGCTCGCGGTGCCGCGGGAAGCGTAAGGCAGATACCCAGCCTTGATGCAGACTCTTCGGTTGACCCCATCCGTCATGCCGACGCTTGACCCCATGCGTCATGCCGACGGAGGTCGGCATCCACGCCTTTTAACAGCGAAAACAAAGGCATGGATGGCAGGAGCCTGCGCTCGTCATGAGCGTCGCACCGCGGTGCCGATGGGTCAACATCAACGACGATTGGTATGAATCCGTCGGTGACTACATATCAGTTACATAACGGTATTATAATGACAAAGACAATCTGTGGTCGCCGCTTCTCTTTGTTCAGGCGGATTAGCGGGATAAGCGGCGATTAACGGGATGTCTTCGCGA
>DATAZJ010000662.1:0-2954 GCA_036272115.1 Rhodopila sp.
ATCGGAACCACAGGATCCGTTTGGTGACGACACGCTCAGCCGGCGGGAAACACTTGAGTTGGTCCGGGCTTATTACCGCATCACCGATCCCTCCATCCGCAAGCGGGTGTTCGACCTGATCAAGTCGATGGGTCCTGCCGAACCCTGATCCGCCTGGCCGAGCGACGGGGCTGAGACGCTGTTCCCTGTCTGGGACCAGCGCTCTTTACTTTGTCGTGGGCTCCGAGTCGCTCGGTGACCTTCGACCCAAAGCGATCACGTAATATTTGTTTTGTCGCGTGATTCACGCCTTCCGGCCTTGCCTCAGGCGATCACGCTTTGCCGCCCGGCGGATCGAACGCGCGGATTGGCGGCAGGGGGCCATCGAACCGCTCGACCTGCACGATGGTCAGTTGTCCGGTGCAGGCCTGGGCCAGTTTCGATGTGCCGGCGTCGCGGGTCAGGACGTTCGGATTCCCGTGGACGCATAAGGGGCCGTCGGCAGCGGGATCCTCCGGGTCGTACCAGGCGCCGGTAGCGAGTTGGACCACCCCCGGCCGAACCGCCTCACTGATCGTCGCCCCGGCCAGGCAGGCACCGCGATGGTTGAACAGCCGCACCACGTCGCCGTCGGCAATCCCACGCGCTGCCGCGTCCGCGGGATGCAGACGCACCGGCTCCCGCCCCTTGATCTTCGACGCCACGCTGACAGAACCGAAATCCAGTTGGCTGTGCAGGCGGGTGGCCGGCTGGTTCGCGACCAGATGCAGCGGATAGTCCCGCATCAGCGGACTACCGGCCCCCTCCTCCGGCGGCAGCCAGGCGGGATGCCCGAGGCAATCGTCATAGCCGAAACCGGCGATGGTGGCGGATGCGATCTCCACCATGCCGGTCGGGGTGGGCAGCTTGCGGCGGTCGGGGTCGGTGCGGAATTCGCGGACCACACCGCCATCCCAGGGTGATGTCGGCAGCACCAGTTCACCCGCCGCCCAGAACGCATCGAAATCGGGCGCTTCACACCCCAGCCGGACCAGTGCTGCTCTGGTGGGCTCATACAGATGCCGCAGCCAGTCCTCGGCGGAGCGGCCCTCGGTGAAGCTGTCCGCCACGCCGAGCCGAGCGGCGAGGTCGGAGAAGATCGCGTAGTCGTCGCGGGCCTGGCCGAATGGCTTGGCGGCGGGATGCATCGCCACCAGCAACGGATCGTTGCCCGCCGCGCCGATATCCGACCGTTCCAGCGTGACCGTCGCCGGAAACACGATGTCGGCGTGGCGGGCCGAGGCGGTCCAGGCCGAATCGTGCACGATCACCGTGTCGGGGCGGGCGAACGCCTGGCGCAGACGGTTGATGTCCTGGTGATGGTGGAACGGATTGCCGCCGGCCCAGTAGACCAGCCGGATGTCGGGATAGGTCAGGCGCCGCCCATTGAAGTCGTAGTCCTGGCCGGGGTTCAGCAACAGATCGGCGATCCGGGCGACCGGGATCAGGTCCGGTACGGTGTTCTGCCGCTGCGGCAAGGTCGGCAACGGCACCGCCACCGACGGTTTGCCGATATTCGACAGCGAGCCCATGGCATACACGAATCCGCCGCCGGGCAGGCCGATCTGACCCAGCATGGCGGCCAGCACGACACCCATCCACACCGGCTGCTCGCCATGTTCGGCGCGTTGCAGCGACTGGGCACAGGTGACCAGGGTACGCTTTCCGGCGGCCTGGCGGGCGATGTCCCGGATCGTCGCGGCCGGCAATTCGCAGATCGCGGCGGCCCAGTCGGCGTCCTTTGGGGTGCCGTCGGAACGGCCGGACAGATAGGCCTCGAATTCGGGATAGCCGACACAGTAGCGATCGAGGAAGACCCGGTCGTGCAGGCCCTCGGTCATCAGCGTGTGGGCGATGCCCAGCATCAGCGGCACGTCGGTGCCGGGACGGATCGGGTGCCAGACGGCGGTGATTTCCGGGGGAAGATCGTCACGCAACGGGCTGATCAGATGGAAGCACGTGCCGCGGCGATGGGCGGCGAGCAGATGGTCGCGGGCGAGGTGCTGGCTGGTGCCGCCGCTGCTGACGCTGGTGTTCTTCAGCGGCAGGCCGCCGAAGGCCAGCACCACATCGGTCTGGGTGGACAGTTCCTGCCAGCTTACGTTCTCTCGTCCGGCGGCTTCCTGGGAACCGATGACGTGCGGCAGGATGACCGCGGCGGCGGCTGAGCTGTAGGTGTTGACCGATTTCACATAGCCGCCGAGGACGTTGAGGAAGCGATGGACCTGGCTTTGCGCGTGGTGGAAGCGGCCGGCGCTGGACCAGCCGTAGGAGCCGCCGAATACGGCCCTGCCGCCGTGGTCCGCATACACCCGCCTGAGTTCGCCGGCGGCGAGGTCGAGCGCGGTTTCCCATGAGACGGGGATAAGCGCCTCTCGTCCGCGCCGGTGATCGGGACCGGGACCGTTTTCCAGCCAGCCCTTCCGAACCATGGGCGTGGCGATGCGCGCACGATGGACCAGCGCGGCGGGGATGTTCCCCAGCAGCGCCGCCGGATCGGGGTCGCTGGGGTGCGGAATGATCCGAATGCCGTCTTCGAGCCGCAGGACAGAAAAAGCGCCCCAGTGGGAACTGTGCGGGATCGGGCTTCCCGCGGGTTCAAAATCCATACACACGTCCATACGGCATTGCGGTAGGCAGGCTACCTCACCCGAACCGGGGCGTCCATGCCACCCCGCGCCACCGGGATGGCAACGCGGCGCGGCGCTTCAGATTCGTTAACTCATGCTTAAGGCGTTGCCCCGGGGTCAGATCGTGTAGTTGAACGCCTGATAGGCGAGGTCGTTCAGCGTCTGGTCCATCGATCGCGACGGCTCATCGGTTTCGACGATGCGCACCACCTTGGCCGGCACGCCGGCCACCGTGGCATGCGGGGGCACCGATTTCAGCACCACCGAACCGGCGGCGACGCGGGCGTGCTGGCCGACCTCGATGTT
>DATAZJ010000663.1:0-3849 GCA_036272115.1 Rhodopila sp.
AAGTGCGCAGACATGGCTACCGGTACAGTCAAGTGGTTTAACACCACAAAGGGTTATGGTTTCATCATGCCGCAGGATGGCGGCAAGGATGTTTTCGTCCACATCACCGCCGTGCAGGCTGCTGGCCTTCGCGGGCTGGACGAAGGACAGAAAGTCACATTCGACGTCGCGATGGAGCGTGGCAAGTCCACGGCGACAAACCTGAAGCCAGCCTAGGCTTCGGGCGGGTTTGGCTAAGCGGCCGGCTGACGGGACAGCCGGTCGTCATCTGGAGGAGGATAAACCATGGCCGTCGGAACGGTTAAATGGTTCAACGCGACCAAAGGCTACGGCTTCATCATGCCGCAGGACGGTGGCAAGGATGTGTTTGTTCACATCACCGCCGTGCAGGCCGCCGGCCTCAAGGGCCTCAATGACGGTCAAAAGGTCAGCTACGAAGTGGCGATGGAGCGTGGCAAGGCCGCCGCGACGAACCTGAAACTGGCCTGACCACCGGACTCCTCCTGTCCGCAGGATTTACTGGCCCGTCCCGGACGGTACCGGACCAACCGCGTGACCGTGGGTCAACACATGTTTTCCTTGCCGGACCTGCAACACGCCACCGACCTGGTTCACACCCATCTGCCCGCCACGCCGCAAATCGCCTGGCCGCTGCTGCAACGCCGGACCGGCGCGCGGGTCTGGGTCAAGCATGAAAACCACCTGCCCACCGGCGCCTTCAAAGTGCGCGGCGGAGTCATGTTCGCCGACCGGCAGTCGCGCGAAAGCCCTGGCCGCGGCCTGATCTCCGCCACCCGCGGCAATCATGGCCAATCCCTCGCCTGGGCCGGCAGCCGCTTCAACCTGCCCGTCACCATCGTCGTGCCATTTGGTAACAGTGCCGAAAAGAACGCCGCGATGCAGGCCCTGGGCGCCACGCTGATCGAGCATGGCACCGACTTCGAGGAAGCCCGCGAAGCCGCACACAGACAAGCGGCGTCGGACGGCCTGCTGTTCGTGCCCTCCTTCGGCGCCGATCTCGTCCTCGGTGTCGCCACCTACGCGTTGGAATTGTTCCAGGCGGTGGCCGACCTCGATGCGGTTTATGTGCCGATCGGCCTCGGGTCCGGCATCTGCGGCACCATCATGGCGCGCGACCTGCTGGGACTGTCGACGAAGGTGATCGGCGTCCAAAGCACCGGCGCCGACTGTTACGCGCAATCATTCGCCGCCGGCCATGTCGTCGCCGGCAACCGCGCGGACACCAGGGCCGACGGGATTGCCGTGCGCCAGCCCGACCCGGACGCGCTGCGGATCATCCTCCGCGGTGCCGAACGCATCGTCACCGTCACGGACGAGCAGATCGCGGCGGCGATCGGTGCCTTCTGGACCGACACGCACAACCTGATCGAGGGTGCCGGCGCCGCCCCGCTGGCGGCACTGATCCAGGAAAAATCGGCGATGCAAGACAAGCGCGTCGCGGTGATCGCCAGCGGCGGCAACATCGACCTGGCGCTGTTCCGCTCCTGGGTCGCCTGACACCGGTCGGACCCCCGCGATTCCGCTCGCTTTTATCTATGTTCACACTATGTTACCTAACTGAGACGGACCGCGCTCTAGATAGACGTCCGGCTCATTCGTTTGGGGAACCTGTCAAATGGCACGCGCGATCTCGGCCCTCGGGGTTGTATCGATTCTGGCACTCAGCGCCTGCGCGGTCGCGCCGCCGCAGGGCCCCACCGTCATGGCCCTGCCGCAGCAGGGCAAGCCCTTCGAGGTCTTCCAGCAGGACGACGCCACCTGCCGAGGCTATGCCTCGCAGGAGACCGGCGGCGCATCGGCGGCGCAGGCCGCCAACAACAGCGCCGTGGGTAGTGCCGTTGTCGGCACCGCGTTGGGCGCGGCGGCCGGTGCCGCCCTCGGTTCGGTCGGCGGCGCGGTCGGCGCCGGCGCGGCGATCGGCGGCGCCACCGGATTGCTCGCCGGCAGCGCGATCGGCGCGAACAATGCGGCGGCAGCCGGCGGCGACGTGCAGGCGCGCTACGACACCGCCTACACCCAGTGCATGTATTCCAAGGGCGACACGGTACGCAGCGCCCCGAGCGGCTATGCTGCGGGCTACGGCTACCCGAGTTACGGATATGCCTATCCCAGCCCCTATTATGGGCCGGGGTTTTACGGTCCGGTCGTCATCGGCGGCGGCTGGGGCTGGGGTGGCGGCGGATGGCGCCGGCGCTGGTAGTCCGGGAAACGGACCTGTCCGGCTGATCCGGCAGACGTGACCACGCTGCCTATCCTGTCGATCAACCCGCCGGACGGGCGCCAGCCGCTGGTGTTCGCCTGGGGTGTCTCCAGTTTCTTCGGCTGGGGGCTGTACGGCCTGAACCTGGCGATCAGCCTGGCAAACCACCCGATATTCAGCCCGGTCGCGGCGATGGCGTTCGGCCCCGGCGACCTGGTGCTGGACCCGCTGCGCGAAAACCTCATCCAGGCCGTCGGCGCCCTGTCGGCTGACCTGTGGGCCTCGCTGGCCGCCCTCCCCCAACCCGAGGCGCACATCAGCGCGCCATTGCTCATGGGTCTCGGCAAGGACCTGCACGCAGTGACCGCCGCCGGCGACAAGTTCCTCACCGGACAGCCATCGATCGGCGTGACCTTCATCGAGCACAGCACACTCAGCGATGTCGGGCGCCGGCGGGCCGACCAATTCGCCCTGATCATCGCCGGATCCACCTGGAACGAATCGGTGCTGCGCGCCAACGGCATCGTTGCCACCACAACCGTATTGCAGGGCGTCGATACCAGCCTGTTCCATCCCGCCCCGCGCACCGGCCGGTTCCGCGACCGCTTCGTGGTGTTCTCCGGCGGCAAGCTGGAATACCGCAAGGGCCAGGACCTGGTGGTGAAGGCATTCCGCATCTTCCAGCAACGCCACCCCGAGGCATTGCTGCTGACCGCCTGGACCACCCCGTGGCACTGGCACGACCCGTTCATGGCGGCCGGCACCAACACCGTTCCGGCCAGTCCCGATGCCGACGGCTGGGTCGATACCGCCGGCTGGGCGATCGCCAACGGCGTCCCCGCGCAGGCGCTGATCGCCCTCGGCAAGGTCCCCAACATCGCCATGCCGCACGTCATGCGTGAAGCCGATGTCGCGCTGTTCCCCAACCGCTGCGAGGGCGGCACGAACCTGGTGGCCATGGAGTGCATGGCCTGCGGCATTCCAACCATCCTGTCGGCGAACACCGGCCATCTCGATCTGCTGGTGCGCAACGATGTCGCCTACCGGCTGGACCGCCAGGGCCCCGCCGCCTGCGAGGGCTACGACACGCGCGACTGGGGCGAGAGCGACGTCGAGGAAATCCTGGAGAACCTGGAAACCGTGTGGCGCGACAGGCAAGCCGCCACCGCCGTCGGCCAGCGCGGTTCGGCGTTCATCGCCCCAATGACCTGGGAACGCCAGACCGCCCTGCTGCTGCGCGCAATCGAGCCGTTGCTGCCGTAAGCCACCATGACCCGATGACCGCCGGTTCTAACTGATAACAGGCAGCACATCGTTTCGGCCTCGGCCGCTCGTCGTCATGGCGGCCGACGCGCCGATGCCAGGCTTGACCCGGGTATCGGAACGAAGGGATCGCTCAACGGACCTTCATTGTAACTGATATGCAAGGATTTCACGGTTAGGCAGTCGTCATTGCCAGGGCAATGATCGGGCGGCCATGACCAGCCCATTGGAGAACGCGATGCGAGGTCATTCCACGCTCTGCCTGATGGCGCTCTGCCTGCTCAGCACCTGCAACCAACCGGCGGTCACTCTGAAGGCCCCGGCATTCCAGAGCAGTGAGAACACAGTCCGCGACTGGGACAACG
>DATAZJ010000664.1:0-6983 GCA_036272115.1 Rhodopila sp.
CGGCGCCAACGAAAAACTGGTTGCCAGGTTCAACCACAGCCGCACCAGCCGCACCAGCGTGTAGTTCGATCGGCCTTCCTGCCGAGGCAGATGCCGCACCTCGATGCTGTCGATGCGCTGGGTCACCTGCATGATCAGGCCGTCGATGTAGGGATAAGGGCCGCTGTAGCGGGTGACCGCGTCAACCACCATCGCGGACATGCAGCGGAAGGACGACAGATACAGTCCCTTAGGCTTGTCCAGCAGCCGGTCGGCGACCCCGTTGGCGAAGCGGCTGCCCAGGTTCCGCCATCCGGCATGCTGCTTCACCGCATAGCGCGTGTAGACCACGTCCCACCCGCCCAGGCGGGCATGGTCATACAGCTTGACGACTTCCTCGGGCGGGTTCTGCAAATCGTCGTCCATGGTGATGACGAAGGCGCCGCCGGCGTGGCGCAACCCGGTCATCACCGCGTTATGCTCGCCGTAATTGCGCGCATGCTCGATATAAACCACCGGAATCCGAGCGGTCACCAGCAGATCCCGGCAGACCTCGCCCGAGTTGTCGGGACTGCCGTCGTTGACCAGCACCACCTCCAGCCCGCCGGCCGGATGCAGGTCGGACAGCGCCTCCACCAGCCGCCCGACAGTGGCGGCGCCGCGATAGACGGGGACGACGATGGACAGGCCGACCCGAACGGAACGGGGCGGCAAGGCGGCGGTCGCGACAGGCATGGTCTTGTCGTTCATGGCTTCTCTGCTGTGGCCAGCACCGATCCGCCGGCGGGAAGCCGGATGCACAGGCGCCGTTCGAATTCCGTCATACCTAGCAGAGTGGCATCCAGCCATGGCGAAAACGGCGCCACGTCCGACATGGCCCCGCCGCGCGCAAGGATTTTTCGCTGGATGATCATCAGCGGCAGCGGCAGTCCGTTCCAGTAGCGGGCCGTCACGCGCTCGAAGCCCGCTTTTCGCAGCAGCGCCGCGGTCGCCGGAGCGGTCAGGCGGCGGACGTTGTGGACCCGGCGGTCATGCGCCGACAGCAGCCACTGATAGGCCGGCATGTTCACGATCAGCCGGCCGCCGGGCCGCAGCACGCGCTTCAGTTCGCCCAGCGCCGCCGCCGGGTCTACCGCGGCGTGGCACAGCACGTCGGCGGACACCGCGGCATCGAAGCCGCCGTTGGCGAACGGCAGCGCGTTCACACTCGCCCGCACGACGGCTGCCCCGGATTTGTCCCCGGCACGGATGGCGGCGGCAGCATCCCACTCGGCGCCGAAACCGGCCAGGTCCGGACGGCACCGGCGCAGCACAGCCAGGAAGCCGCCGGTGCCGCAGCCGGCGTCCAGCACCCGGCCGCCGATCGCCGCCAGCCCGTCGAGCAGGCGCGCATGCAGGGCGCGGTACCACCACATGCGGTCCTCGGCGGTATCCATCAGAGCGTATTCGGCGTGGTCCATCCGGCAGGGAGGTCATGATCGATGAAAGACCGGATCATCGGCGCAGCGAACCCCGCGCGATGCAAGGGGCAAGATGCGTCCTGGCCGGAGTGAGGGGCCAAATTGAATGCATTGTCCATCGTCGGCCGACCGGCAGTCGCCGTGCAACGCGTGTGCCGGGCCAATTAACAGTGGGTGAACGCAAATTAAAATCATTGTCGGCCGAGCGTGCGGTTCACCATCCGGACAACGGCAACTGACATCGCGCGACGGCGCATTTTCCAGAAATATCCTTTATGATACAAGAAATTTCGCAAAACACCAATTTGCTTCTCCGCCACCGCCGCAACGGGACTGATTGCCCCCGGCGACGCTCGGCCCGAGCCCGCGGTATGCCGGCAGTGATCCCGGACGCATTGACGGTGCCGGATGACCGATGGTAGAAATCTACACCGTATCAATAATAATACATTAACATCTCCGGGAGAAAATTCGAATGTCAGTAACCCGTCGCCATGTTCTGGCCGGCTCCGCGGCCGGGGCAGCCGCACTTGCGTCCGGCCTTGCCCGCCCAGCGATCGCCGCGTCCGAACCGATCAAGATCGGCTTCCTGCCGGCGCTGACCGGTCCCAGTTCCTCCACCGGCGTCGCGATCAATCGCGGCACCATCCTCGCGGTGAAGGAGATCAACGACGCCGGCGGCGTGAACGGCCGCAAGATCGAGCTGATCACCCGCGACACCCAGAGCGATCCGACCAAGGCGGTGAACGGGGCGACCGAACTGACCCGCCGGCAAAAGGTGCATGTGGTGTGGGGCCCGTTGAACTCCGGTGAGGCGTTGGCCGCCACGCCGCTGATCGCTCGCGACGGCATCCCGCAGATGGATCCATGCTGGGTGGACACGCTGACCGATGTGAAGAAATACCCTCTGGCGTTCCGCAATGCACCGACCAATCACCAGATCGGCGGTGCGGCGAACCGCTACGTGACCGATGTGCTGAAGCTGAAGAAGATCGCCGTGGTCGGCGACACCACCGGCTACGGCACCGCGTCGGTCGACACCTATGTTGGCATGCTGAAGGCGCAGAAGGATGTCGCCGTCGTCTATCAGGGCAACGTCGATGCCAGCAATCCGGACCTGAAGCCCGAACTGCTGCGGATGCGCGACGCCGGCGCCAATGTGATCATGCCATGGAGCGTGAATGCCGGCTTCCTGTCGCGCATCATCAACACCCGCGGCGACATGGGCTGGGACGTGCCGATCGTCGGCCAGACCACCCTGGGATCCGGCCAGACCAAGGCCCTGCTGTCGAAGCCGGACTACTGGAACAAGGTCTACCAGAACAACTTCCTCAATTGCAGCTACAACTCGGCCGGCAAGTTGACCCCGCGCGCGGAGGCATTTGTCGAACGGTTGAAAAAGGCCAATATCGAGATGGGCGACACACTGCTGTGGTGGATCGCCATCGGCTACGACACGCCGCATCTGATCGCCGACGCGGTGAAGGCGGCCGGCAGTTCGCCGCAGGATATCGCCGGCTACTGGAACAAGCTGTCGAAGTGGCCGGGCGTCTACGCCGACATCAGCTTCACGCCGGAGCAGCACAACGGCTTTCCCGACAATGAAGTCGTGATGTGCCAGGCCAATTCGCTGCGCGACGGCGCGTTCAACCTCGCACCCGGCTACGGCGCTTGAACGGATGATCGAGTCGATCGTCGTCTACGGCCTGGCGATGGGAGCGGTCTATGCGCTGATCGGCATCACCTACAACGTGATGTTCACCGCGTCCCGCGTGTTCAGCTTCACCGCGGGGGCGCTCGGCATGATGGGCGGCGTCCTCGGGGCGCTGTTCATCAATCACCTGGGCCTGCCGGTCATCGTCGGCTTCCCGCTCGCCCTCGCCGGCGGGGCGTTGACCGGGGTGATCACCGAGGTGGTCACCGTGCGCCCGGTGCTGAAAAGCCTCGAGCAGCATCTGTATGTGCTGTCCACGCTCGCCTTCGCGCTGATGATCCAGCAATTCACTGCCATCATGTGGAGCACGGAGCCGCAGCCGTTCCCACGCCTGCTGCCGTTCGGGCCGGGCCTGCTGGACCAGCAGTTCTGGCTGCCGATCCTGGCCTGCGTGGCGACGATCGTCGGGCTGGAACTGCTGTATCGCCGCACCCTCCTCGGCCGCGCCTTTCTGGCGATTTCCGAGGATACCTACGCCGCCCGAGCCATCGGTCTGCCCGAACAGGGGTTGCGCATGACCAGCTTCGCACTGGCCGGGGCGATCGGCGCGCTGGCCGGCTTCGCCGGTGGCGAGGTATTGCTGGCCTACTTCGCCAATGAGCCGATGCTGAACTTCTACGGCTTCGTGCCGGTGGCGCTGGGCGGCATGGGCAACAACCGCGGCGCCGTGGTCGGCGGCTTCGCCCTCGGCCTGTTCCAGCAGGCGGCCAACTTCCTCGTCGGCGGCATCTTCGCCTCCGTCGCCGTCTTTGTCGTCTTCATCGTGGTCCTACTGGCCCGGCCCGAGGGCCTCGCGGGTGTGGCCGTGGGGCGGCGCGTGTGATGGCCGACGGGACCACATCGCTGCCGCGGGTGCAGACCGCCGGTGCGGCCGGGCAGGGCTGGCTGCAGCCGCTGCTGCCCTTCCTCGGCCTCGGCGTCATCGCCGTCTGCCTGCCGCTTGTGGGTGACAGCTACTGGAGCATCATCGCCAGCCGAGCCTGCATTTACTGGGTGCTGGTGTCCGGATTGAACCTGGTGGTTGGCTTCGGCGGCCAGATCGCCATCGGCTGGGTGGCGCTGCTGACCCTGGGCGCCTACACCACCAGCGTCCTGTCGGCCGGCACCGTCACGCCGGCGTTCTCGCCTTACATCGGGCTGGCGATCTCCGGTGTTGTCGGCGCCATCGCCGGCGTCATCATCGGCCTGCCGGCGCTGCGTCTGCGCACCTTCTATTTCGCCATGACCACGCTCGGCTTCGCGACCATCGTCACCCAGATCGCGCTGGCCTGGCAGAGCGTCACCGGCGGCGGCATCGGCGTCGCCGGCCCGGTGTTCCCCGATCCGTTCGGCAGCTCATGGGGTTTCTACTATTTCTGCCTCGGGCTGGCATCGATCTGCACCTGGATGACGGCCAACGTCGCCGCCAGCCGGTTCGGCCGCTCGCTGATCGCCATCCGCGATTCCGAGGTCGCGGCGGAGGCCGCCGGTATCTCCAAACCCGCGCTGTTGATCATGGTGTTCATGTTCAGCGGCGCCGTCGCCGGCATCGCCGGTGGGCTGTTCGCGTCACTGCAATCCTACATCACCCCCGACGCCTTCACCTTCGACCTGTCGGTGCTGTTCTTCATCGCCATCCTGATCGGCGGCCGAGGCTCCATCATGGGTCCGCTGCTCGGGACCATCCTGCTGACCGTGCTGCCGGAATTCGCCGCCCCGCTGGTTGCCTGGTCCACCTTTCTCTATGCCACGCTGCTGCTGGTCATCGTGCTGGTAATCCCGGGCGGCATCGCCGAACTGCTGGACTTCAAGAACCGCCGCCCGCTGGAGCGCCATCGCGAGATCATCCCGCGCCCCGAACGGCTGCCCGATCTGCTCGGTGCCGACCGCAAGGGCAGTCCCCTGACCCTGGAGACCATCACCCTGAGCTTCGGCGGCGTGCGGGCTATCGACGGGCTCGACCTGGAACTGCGGCCCGGGGAGGTGCATGGCTTGATCGGCCCCAACGGCAGCGGCAAGACGACGACACTGAACGTGATCTCCGGCTATTACGCGCCGGACAACGGGCAGGTCCGGCTGAACGGCGCAGTCCTGGCGCCGAAGTCCCCGACCACCCGCGCCGGCCATCGCATCGCGCGCACTTTCCAGACCCCGCGGCTGATCGGCGGCGCGTCGGTGCTGCAGAATGTGATGATCGGCGGTTCTGTCGACGGGCACTGCACTTTTGCGGAATCGATGCTGATGCTGCCGCGGCATCTGCGTGATGAGGCGGCACTGCGGAGGTCCGCGATGGCGGCCTTGACGATCGTCGGCCTGGATTCGCTGGCGGCCGTGCGCGCCGACCGGCTGCAGCACAGCGAGCTCCGGTTCATGGAGATCGCCCGGGCTTTGATGCTACGCCCCGCCTTCGTGCTGCTGGACGAACCGGCGGCAGGTCTGTCGGCCGAGGAAATCCGTCGCCTGGGCGCGCTGATCGTCGCCATCACCCGCACCGGGACCGGCGTGCTGCTGGTGGAGCACCACGCCGACCTGATTTTCGACATCTGCGACCGGGTGACCGTGCTCAACCTCGGCAAGGTGCTGGCTGCCGGCACGCCGGTGGAAATCCGCTCGCATCGGGAGGTCGTGAATGCCTACCTCGGCGCCTGAAACCGTAGCACCCAATACCGGGGCGCGTGAACCGCTGCTCGCGATCAGCGGCCTGTCCGCCGGCTACGGCAAGATCGGCGTGCTGCGCAACATCGGCCTGACGATCGGGCCGGGCGAGGCGGTGGCGCTGCTGGGACCGAACGGCGCCGGCAAAACCACGCTGCTGCGCGCGGTATCGGGGCTGCTGCCCTGGTCGGGCCAGATCCGCTTCGGCGGCAAGGACATGGCCGGTTCCAACCCGCGCGACACCGTCCGCGCCGGGCTGGTTCATGTGATCGAGGGCCACCGCGTTTTCACCCAACTGACCGTGCTGGATAACCTGTTGCTCGCCGGCTACGGCATGGCCCGCGGCGAGCGTGCGGCGCGGGTCGAGGAAGCCCTGACCTACTTCCCCGAGATCGCCGCCAAGCGCAACGACGGCGCCGGCACGCTGTCGGGCGGCCAGCAACAGATGCTGGCGGTCGCCCAGGGCCTGGTGCGCCAGCCGCGCCTGCTGATGTTGGATGAGCCGTCTGCCGGCCTGTCGCCGGTGCTGGTGGACCGCGTGCTGGCCGTCGCTGCGCGTCTGAAGCAGGCCGGTACGGCGGTATTGCTGGTGGAACAACTGATCGAGAAGGCCCTGGCCATGGCCGACCGCGTCTATGCCCTGGCCCGTGGCTCCATCGTGCTGGAAGCCGCGACCAGCGAACCCGACCTGCCGAACCGCCTGGAGCACGCCTATTTCGGCCAGGACGTCAACGCGCCGCTGCGGGCATAGGTCGGCGTTCGGGCTGAATGGAAAGCGTTCCGTTGTCGGCCGCCAGGCAAACGAAACGGTAGATAAACATTCAAACCGCGCAAACCAATCAATCAAGCAAAAATTGAAGCATCACCGGACCGACGGATCGACCCCAACAACGTAATTGCAACGAAAAGGCCGAATCGTGTAAGCACCGAAACCCGATCGAAGCTTTTCTCGGCGAACTCTGCGCCCCGCTCTGCGATCTCTGCGTGAAAAGCGGTGCTGACCCAATCCGCCTTATCGCGGATCGGCGGGCTGTCACGCAAAGCGGCGGTCGAACGGATAGACCAGCGTTTGTTTTTGGCCCCGGCTTTCACGCAGAGCTCGCAGAGCGGAACGCAGAAATCGCCGAGAAGACAATTTTATGATCGACAGACAAATCCGGACACCACGTCGCGCCGAATGCACCCGTCAGATCGCC
>DATAZJ010000665.1:0-2412 GCA_036272115.1 Rhodopila sp.
GACAGCTTCATCACCAGGTGCTTCGGCCCGGAGGCGTCGGCGGTGATGAACGGCAGGTTGACTTCCGTCTCCTTGGAGGACGACAGCTCGATCTTCGCCTTCTCGGCGGCTTCCTTCAGCCGCTGCAGCGCCAGCTTGTCCTTGCGCAGGTCGATGCCCTGTTCCTTTTTGAACTCATCGGCCAGGTAATCGATGATGCGCAGGTCGAAGTCTTCACCGCCCAGGAAGGTGTCGCCGTTGGTGGATTTCACCTCGAACACACCGTCGCCGATTTCCAGCACCGAGATGTCGAAGGTGCCGCCGCCAAGGTCGTACACCGCGATGGTGCCGGCGGACTTCTTGTCCATGCCGTAGGCCAGCGCGGCGGCCGTCGGCTCATTGATGATGCGCAGCACGTCGAGGCCGGCGATGCGGCCGGCATCCTTGGTCGCCTGGCGCTGGCTGTCGTTGAAGTACGCCGGGACGGTGATCACCGCCTGGGTCACCGGCTCACCCAGATAGGCTTCCGCCGTCTCCTTCATCTTGCCCAGGATGAACGCGCTGACCTGGCTGGGGGAATACTTCGTGCCCTTGACGTCGACCGCCGCGTCGCCATTGTCGTTGCGGACGATGGTGTAGGGGACCATCCCCTTGTCCTTGGCGACCAGCGGATCGTCATACCGGCGGCCCATCAGGCGCTTGATGGCATACAGCGTGTTGTTCGGGTTGGTGACGGCCTGGCGCTTGGCCGACTGGCCAACCAGACGCTCACCGCCATCGGCGAACGCCACCATGCTGGGTGTGGTACGGGCGCCCTCGGCGTTCTCGATGACGCGGACGTCCTTGCCTTCCAGGATAGCGACGCAGGAATTGGTGGTACCGAGATCGATACCGATCACTTTACTCATTCGAATATGCTCCTTTCAGCGGACAGCGGCGGCCCGAAGCACCAGCGCTGCCCCTTTTGTGAATGTCCTGGATGTATGAGACGGAGGCGGCCGGGACAAGGGTTAAAGCCAATTTTTCCGTTCCGTTCCATCAGATCGCGCCCGCTTTTCAGTTCTTCCCGGGTCCGGCGAGTTCCGACGTGGGGGCTTTGGCGACGACGACCATGGCGGGACGCAGCAGCCGTCCGTTCAGGGTCCACGCCTGCGACCATGCCTGGATGATGGTGCCGGGCGCATGCAACTCGCTTTCCTGCTCCGCCATCGCCTGGTGCAGGTTGGGATCGAACGGCTGACCCACGGGGTCGTCGCGCTTGATCCCATTCCGCTCCAGCGTGCTGATGAAGCTGCGTTCGACGCCGTCCAGACCCTCGCGGACCTTGGAGACGATCGCCGGCTGGTCGCCCGACGGCGGCGGCAGGCTGTCGATGCCGCGCCTGAGGTTCTCGGCCGCCTCGACCACGTCGGTGGCGAATTTCTGCACCGCGTACTGCCGCGTGTCGTCGACGTCCTTCCGTGCGCGTGTGCGCACATTGGCGTTTTCCGCCTCGGCGCGCATCCAGCGTTCTTTCATCTCGGCGAGTTCAGCTTCCAGCGCGGCGATGCGGTCGGCCGCCGCCTGCATCATCTGTTCGGCCGTCATCGGTTCCTGAGGGGGCGCGGCATCCGGTTCGGCCGCGGTCTGATCTGACATGGTATCCTGGTCTGGCTGAGGTTCAGGGGACATGATGCCCAATTCGTGAGGGCGCGGCCATCAGTTAGGGAAGGCGGCGGCGAAGAACAACCCGTTTCGCGTCGTTTGTTCAACCCAGCAGTTGCCCGATCACCCTGGCCGTGTAGTCCACCACCGGGATAATCCGGCCATAGTTGATCCGGGTCGGGCCGATCACCCCGATCGCGCCGACGATCCGGCCGCCATCATTCCGCGCCGGCGCCACCACCATCGACACGCCGGACGTGTTGAACACCCCGCTCTCCGCGCCGATGAAAATCCGCACCCCATCCGACTGTTCCGCCAGTTCCAGCAGTCGCAGCATGGTCTCCTGCGCCTCCAGCCGCTCGAACAGCGTCTGGATCGCGGTCAGCCGGTCAAGCTGGGTGACATCGGACAACAACCGAGCCTGGCCGCGGACGATCAGGCTGCCGGAGCGACCCTCGCCGGTCCAGGTGGCGAGACCGGCGGCGACCACCAGGGTGGACAGCGCGTCCAGTTCGGTGCGGTTCGCCGCGATTTCCTCGGCCACCAGCCGGCGCAGTTCGGCGAGCGGCCGGCCGGACAGCCGGGCATTCAGGTAGTTGCTCGCCTGCTGCAAGGCGGACGGCGGCAGGCCGGACGGCGTCTCGATCACCCGGTTTTCCACCTGCCCATCCGCATTCACCAGCACCACAAGCGCTCGGCCGGGTCCCAGCGGAACGAATTCGATGTGCTTCACCGCGCCTTCGGACTTGGGCGCCAGCACGAGGCCGGCGGCGGCGGACAGGCCGGACA
>DATAZJ010000666.1:0-4596 GCA_036272115.1 Rhodopila sp.
GGGGGCGGCCTATCGGGGGTTGCATTGTTGTGGTGGGCGATGGGCGGCTGGTGGTGTTTGTCTCGACGAAGGCGTGGATGGCAGGCCTTCGCCTGCCATGACGGTATTCGGCAGCCGTGCTTCCCCGGGTGCGGTTATTCCGCGTTGGAGCCTTGGGGGGTGGCGACCGAGGCTTGTGCGGGGCGGTTGTACTGTGTGCGCATCGTTCTATGCCGGACCGGCGACGGGGCGGGCGACGCGCCAGGCTGGCAGGGTGACGCGCGCGGCGGTGCCTCGGCCTTTGATGCTGGTCAGTTCCAGCCGGCCGCCGTGCATTTCCGCCAGGCGGCTGGCGAGGGGCAGTCCCAGGCCGGTGCCCTCAAAGGTGCGGGCCAGGGTGTTGTCGACCTGGCCGAACGGTTCGAGGGCGATCATGATCTCGGCCTCGGTCATGCCGATGCCGCTATCGATCACCGACAGGACGACGTCGCCGGTTGCGTCGAAGGAGACGGACAGGACGATTTCACCGTTGTCGGGGGTGAATTTCACCGCATTGGCGAGCAGGTTGATGAGCACCTGAAGCAGCCGCGTGCGGTCGGCGAACAGCCGTAACGGGACCTCCGGCAGGCGCAGATCGAGGGTGATGTGATGGGCGTCGGCCTGGGCGCGCACCGAAACCAGGGCGTTGCGGGCCAGGTCGGCGAACGGGAACAGCCGTTCGGTCAAGGTCGCGGTGCCGGATTCGATCTTGGTGATGTCAAGAATGGTGTTGATCAGGTCGAGCAGATGCCGTCCCGAGATCAGGATGTCGGAGGCATAGCCGGCGATCGGCGGGGAGCCGAGCCTGGTGGGAGCCTGGTCGCGGATCAGTTCGGAGAAGCCGATGATCGCGTGCAGCGGGGTCCGCAACTCGTGGCTCATATGCGCGAGGAACTGGGATTTCGTGCGGTTGGCGACCTCGGCGCGTTCCTTGCTGACCACCAGTTCGCGGTTGGTCTCGGCCAGCAGGGAGCGTTCGACCTCGATCTGCTGCTGCGCCAACTGGAGCCGTTCGCGGTCGGCGGTCATTTCGATTTCGCGTCTCGTGCGGCGCCAGACCTCGCGCACCAGCAGCAGGGTCAGCACGGCGATCAGGATGGTGGTGCCGGTGCCGACCCCGACGATCAGCCATGCGTGGCTGCGCGCCACGGCCAGCACGTCGTCCATGTCGAGGCCGACGAGGATGTTCAGCGGGTAGCCGGTCAGACGGCGCACGGCCATCAGGCGTTGCACGCGGTCGATCCGGCTGAGCCGCATGTAGCTGGCGGTTTCGCCCGGGCGCAGATTGTCGGGGTATGGGGCGCCGCGCAGGCTGGTGCCGACGCCCATCGAGCCGTTGGGATGCTCCCGGCCGAAGCCGGCCAGGATAATGCCGTCGGTGCCCGTGATAACCACCGAACCGCGGCGGCCGAGGTCGATTTCATGGCGCAGGGCGACCAGGCTGCCGGGCTTCATCAGCAGGACCGCCACGCCGGCGAAGCTTTCGTCCGCGTTCTCCAGGCGGCGGCGGACCGTGATCAACCGGCCGGGTCCCTTGGCGGGTCCGGACGCGCCGATGATGAGGCTGGCATTCGGGTCATCGCGCAGATGGATGAAATCCGCCTGGCTGGCGGCGTCCGTTGGTCCGGGATCGGACGGGAGCGTGGAAAACAGCAACTTGCCGTCGGCGCCGATGACGCGGATATCGCGCATCGGGTCGTTCACGCCGCGGATCGCCTGTTGCAGACGCGCCCGCACTTCGGCGCTGGACGCCGATGGCGGCATGGCGCCGACCTCGTTCTGGACCAGTTGCAGGGCGCCGCTGACGGACTCGAAGGTCAGCGTCAGTTCATTGGCGAAGGCCGCGACAAGATTGAATTCCTGAATGCGGCCGGCGGTTTGGCTCATGTTGTATTCGGAACGCCATGACCATGCGATGAAGCACCACATGCACAGCGCGAGGATGCTCGCCGTGCCGACGATCTGCCGGGTGACCCGATTAGCCTGCTCTGTCGCGGTTCCCTTGAAGAAGCGAACGCGCCTCGAGTCGATGATGTCCGGGGCCGAGTCCATGATCGGTGGGTCGAGCCTTTGTTTCGTTTACATTGTGATGAGAAATGGCACGTTAGTCATGTTTTGACAACGACCAGTTATCTTTCGTCACATCCCGAGGAAGGCCCTGATTTCTTGCAGGAACAGCGTGAGTTGGTCGTGATGCACCCAATGGCCGGCATTTTCCACCGCCAGCACGCGCGCGTTGCCGAAAAAGGCGAGCCTGCCGTCCTGTGCCGGGTTGGTTGCCCAGCTTTCGGTGCCGTAGACCAGGAGGGTGGGACAGGTGATGGCGCTCCAAAGTTCCGCGATGGCGTCGCGGGTCATGTCGTAGGGCGGCCAGTGGCGGACGTAATGGTCGAATTTCCAGCTATAGGTGCCGTCCTCATTCTGGTTGACGCCGTACTGGGTCAGGTGGCGGGCCTGTTCCGGGGTCAGGTGCTTGTTTTCTTCCTGCATGCGCGCGTAGGCGGCCTCGACGGTGGGATAGCGGCGGGGCTGGCGGCCTGAATTGGCGCGTTGCAGGTCGATCCAGTTGCGCATGCGTTCGGCGATCGGCTTGCGGTCGGAGACGGCGTCCTGGCCGGGGCCGGGGCCGAGGCCCTCGATGGCGACGAGGCGGCGGACGTTTTCAGGGTAGATGCCAGTGTAGCGGAGGGCGATGTTGCCGCCCAGCGAGTGGGCGACGATGGTCACCGGCGCCAGGTTCTGCTGGTGGATCAGTTGGGCCAGGTCATAGATGTGGTTGGCCATGGTGTAGTGGCCGGAGGCGGACCAGGCGGAATCGCCGTGGCCGCGCAGGTCGGGCGCGATGACGTGGTAGTCGCGGCGCAGGTCGGCGGCGACCCAGTCCCAGTTGCGGCAGTGGTCGCGCCCGCCATGCAGCAGGATCAGCGGCGGTGCGTCGGGATTGCCCCAGTCCACGTAGTGCAGGCGCAGGCGCTGGGAGAAGTAGATGCGGGAGGTCGGGCCGGCGTCGGAGGCGATCATCGGGGTCATCGGTCAGCCGATCGGCGGTTTCTGCTTGTGCCAGCCGGTGGCGCGTTCGTAGGCGGCGGCGACGCGCAGGACCGTGGCGTCGTCGAAGTAGCGGCCGACGAACTGGACGGAGACCGGCAGGCCGCCGCGCGACAGGCCGGACATCATGGCCAGCGCCGGGTGGCCGGTCACGTTGAACGGGGTGCGCGCCTGGCGGGGATAGGTGCGGGCGGTTTCCTCGGTGTCGTCCATGCGGCTGGAGGGGTCCATCGAGCTGGCGCATAGCAGGACGTCGTAGTCGCGCAGTTTGTCCTCGACGGCGGCGATGACCTCGGTGCGGCGGCGCTGGGCGCCGACATAGTCGCCGGCGGTCATGAAGGCGCCGGGCAGCAGGCGGCGGCGGGCGAGTTTTCCGTAGTCGCCGGGGCGTTCGCGCAGCCATCCGGCATGGATCGACCAGGCTTCGCTGCACAGGATGACGCGGTTGATGCCGGCGAACTCGGTCAGGGTCGGCAGGGTGATGGTGTCGACCTCGGCGCCCTCGGCTTGCAGGACGCGGGCGACGTCTTCCAGGGCGGCGGCGACGTCGGGGTGGGCGGGCAGGTCGCGTTCGTGGAAGTGGCGGACGAAGCCGATGCGCAGGTTGCGGACGCCGCGGTCGAGTTGGCGGCCAAACATTTTCTCGGATGTGGCGGCGCTGCCTGGGTCGGCGGGGTCGTGGCCGGCGATGGCGTCCAGCAGCAGGGCATTGTCGGCGACGGTGCGGGTCAGCGGGCCGACATGGTCGAGGGTGAAGGACAGCGGGAAGACGCCGCGGCGGGAGACCAGGCCGTAGGTGGGTTTCAGCCCGACGATACCGCAGGCGCTGGCGGGGTTGCGCACGGACCCGCCGGTGTCGGTGCCCAGGGCCAGGGGGAACAGGCCGGCGGCGACACCGGCGCCGGAACCGGATGAGGAGCCGCCGGGATGGTGGTCTCGGTTCCAGGGGTTGCGGGCGGGGGGGAACGGGAGGTCGAAGCTGGGGCCGCCGATGGCGAATTCGTGGGTCGAGAGCTTGCCCATGACGATGGCGCCGGCCTGGCGCAGCTTCTGGACGACGACGGCGTCCGCCTTGGCGATGTTGTCGACGAGGATTTTGGAATGGGCCGTTGTGGGCAGGCCGGCGACGTCGATGATGTCCTTGATGCCGACGGGGACGCCGTGCAGGGGGCCCCTGGGGCGACCGGCGGCGATTTCAGCTTCGGCGGCACGGGCGGATTGCATCGCGGCGTCGGCGTCGAGGCGGATGAAGGCGTTCAGCTTGGGGTCGAGCGCTTCGATGCGCGCCAGCAAGGCGGTGACGAGTTCGACGGGCGAGAGGGTGCGGGCAGCGTAGGCGTGGGCGATTTCGCTGGCCGACAGCCAGTGGGGGGCGGTCATAGACCTGTCCCCGCACGCATCGGCGGCCAGGGTTCGGCGGCGGGATCGGTGGGCACCTGGATCACGCCGGCGTTGTTTAGCGCCTGCTTGGCCGCTGCTTCAACGTCATCGGGGAACGCGGCGAGCGCCACGTCCAGGCCGGCGGCGCGC
>DATAZJ010000667.1:0-2991 GCA_036272115.1 Rhodopila sp.
GACGTTCCGCGGTAGGCGACTGAGTCGCCTGCCGCGGAACGGTCAGGCCTAGCTTTTTACCAGCGGGCAGCCACCCTCGCTCAACGGCCGCCAGGCTTCGTCAGCCGGGGTTGTCGCCACCACTTTCGCGACATCCCAGGACTGCTTGCTTTCGGACGGCTTCTTCGCCTCCAGCAGGTAAACCGGATGCAGTGCCCTGCCATCGATGCGGATTTTACCTGGACCGAAGCAATCATCGTCGGTCGGCATCGCCTTCATCCGATCCACCACGGCGCGACCATCGGCCTTCGCCGCGGCGACGCCCATGTCTCCGACCGCCTTCAGATAATGGAACGTCGAGGCATAATCGCCCGCCTGGGTCATGTTCGGCCACAGCCCATTCGGCGTCTTCGTCCGCACCCGGTTGTTCCAGGCCCGTGTCCGGTCGTTCAGGTCCCAGTAGTAGGATTCGCTCCACCGCAGCCCTTGCGCGGCGTCGAGACCCAGAGCGCGCACGTCGTTCGACTGGATCAGCAGCGCGACGATCTCCATCGAGTTGTTGACGCCGAATTCATGCGCTTGCTTGATGCAGTTCTGCACGTCCTCGCCAGCCATCGCCAGACCGAGAACCTTGGCACCCGAGGCCTGGGCCCGAAGCAGGTGGGTGGAGAAATCCGTGGTCTCGGGGAACGGATAGGAGACGCTGCCCATCACCTTGCCGCCGGCCTTGGTGACGACGGCGGAGGTGTCACGCTGCAGAATTTGTCCGAAGGCATAGTCGGCGGTGATGAAGTACCATGTCTTGCCGCCCGCCGCGACTGTCGCGCCACCGGTCGACTTGCCCAGCATGTAGGTGTCGTAAGTCCAATGCACGGTATTCGGGCTGCACTGCGGGCCGGTCAGATCGGACGAGCCGGTTCCGGAGTTGAGATAGACTTTGTTCTTCTCCCGGCAGACGGTGTTCACCGCCAGCCCCACCGAGGATGTCGGCACATCGACGATCGCGTCCACACCATCGCGGTCGAACCACTGACGGGCAATGGAAACACCGATATCCGGCTTGTTCTGGTGGTCGGCGGAAATGATCTCCACGTTCCAGCCCTTGCCGGAGATGCCGTAATCAACCGGTGCCTGCTTGGCGCAAACAACGCCGGTGGGGCCGCCGTCGTCGCGATAGGGTCCGGATTGGTCGTTCATCACACCAATCTTAATGGTCGGCGTCTGCGCGAAGCCATATCGTGGCGTGGCAAGCGCACCGGCGGCGCCGAGGATCGTGCCCATGGCGCCGCGTCGTGTCAGGATCATGTTAATCTTTCCTAGTTCATCAGTCGTTTTTGTTGGCGAACGGAAGCGGTGGGCGACGTCGCTCACCGGTGTCATAGACGGCCTGCCGGGCTTGTCGATGGCGAATCGACAAGGTCTCGATCGGGATCGGATGGAGGCAAATAATTGACCGCTTTTCAGCGGTTCGACGGCGCCGGCCGTTCCTGACCGGCGCCGTTTGCGGTCGAACCGCGACGATCAGGCGGGGGTGAAGAACGGCAGAGTTGGTCCCTCACCCTCGGTCTTGATGAATGTCACCTTCACGTCCTGGCCGATCTTCAGGGCCTTGAAGTCGCAATCGACGAAGTTCGTCAGCACGGACGGCCCTTCGGCCAGCGTGACGTAGCCGATGGCATACGGGGGGTTAGCCCGTTCCATGATGCTGATCGTGTAGATCTTCGCCTTGCCCGACGCCTGTTCCCACTCACAGTCGCCGAAGCAGAACGGGCACAGCTCGCGCGGATAGTGATGCGCCTTTTTGCAGCTTTTGCAGCGGCGGACCATCAGCTTGCCGTCGGCCGCGCCGTCGAAGAACGGCCTGGTTTCCGGGTTCGTGTCGGGCGTGCCGACGAACGGGATTTTTCTTGCCACGTAAGCCATGTCGATTACTCCCGTTCCAGGATCACGGTGCTGCCACAATGGCGGGTCCCGAGCGCACCGCCGGTGCCATGGGCGATCGCCAGGTCGCAGTTCGCCACCTGCACCGCGGGATGCGCCTCACCGCGCAGTTGCCGGACTGCCTCGATGATCTTGGTGATCCCACCGCGGTTGGCCGGATGGTTGGAGCACAATCCGCCACCATCGGTATTGAACGGCAATTTGCCGACACCGGAGATCAGGTTGCCGTCGGACACGAATTTTCCGCCCTGGCCCTTCTCACAGAAGCCCAGGTCTTCCAACTGCATCAGCACCGTGATGGTGAAGCTGTCGTAGATACTGGCGTATTTGATGTCGGAGGGCTTGATGCCCGCCATTTCCCACGCCGGCGGGCCGGACCAGCGGGCCGCGGAGTAGGTCAGGTCGATCTCGCCGCCGGCCTGATGTTTCGGAGACTCACCGACGCCGATGACTTTCACCAGCGGCCGCTTCAGGCTTTTGGCGATCTCCGGATTGGTCAGGATCAGCGCGCCGCCGCCGTCGCTGATGACGCAGCAGTCCAGCCGGTGCAGCGGGGTGGCGACCATTGGCGAGTTCACCACGTCCTCCACCGTCACCACATCGCGCAGCATCGCGTTCGGATTGTGCTGCGCGTGATGCGACGCGGCGACCTTGATCCAGGCGAGCTGTTCGCTGGTGGTGCCGTACTGGTACATGTGCCTCGCGGCGCACATGCCGTACAGGTTCGCCGTGGCGGGGCCATACGGGAACTCGAACTGCATTTCCGGTGCGGCCGGGTTGCCGGGGCGCGGCGCGGTGCCGGTGGCCTGGCCTTCGCTGCGCGGACGGCCGGACAGGGTGATCAGCGCCACATTGCAACGGCCGGAGGCGATGGCCTCCATCGCGTGTCCGACGGCGACCTGATATGACGAACCGCCGACATCAGTGCTATCCACGTGACGGCATTTCAGGTTCATGTAATCGACCATGGACAGCGGGCCGAGGCCGCCTGGCGCGTCGCCGGCGCAGAAATAGCCGTCCACGTCGTCCTTGGTCAGGCCCGCATCCGCCAGCGCACCCTTGGCGCACTCG
>DATAZJ010000668.1:0-16685 GCA_036272115.1 Rhodopila sp.
TCCCTCCAATGCTCGGTTGCTGCGGGCAAGTGCTTATACCAACCGGCATTGATGCAAACTCTTCGGTTGACCCCGTCCGTCATGCCGGCGCATGCCGGTATCCACGCCTTTTACGAGCGGAAACAAAGGCATGGATGACGAGCCTGCGCTCGCCATGACGGCTGCTCGGTGCTGCCGATGGGTCAACATCAAGGGCGATTGGTATAAGGCCCAGGCCAATACGGCCTGCCGGATTTATCCTTCGCTAACACTTGCGGGACGGAACATTCCCGTCCCGTCAGATATCCTCACGGACAACCAAAGCAGACTTTTGAAGGCGGATGAGTGGGATGCAGATGGATGAAGGGACGCGTGGTCGTTACGGCCGGTGCCCAAACGGATCATCGGCTGTCCCTTCAATCCTGCCAATGCGGTCGGTCATGAGCTGGTAGAAAAATCCACCAGAACGCCCTCGCCCAAGAAATGCGAAACCCCAGCCTCGGCGTCGCCCGGCAGCGGCGAATCGCACGGTGTTAGGTCACCGAGACGGTCGACAAGTACGCCGTCGACTCAATCGTGGACGAACAGGTCATCATCGAACTCAAGGCGACCGGAAAGCCGCTATGACTACCGAACAACTTCGGGCCGCCCAAAGTGGAAATCCACCGCCCCGCCGGCCAAGCCTGATCGCGAAGACATCACCTTCATCCCGCTAATCCGCCTTGAAAAAAGCAAAGCGACGAACGCAGTCCGCAGGCGGCCCACCGGTTATTTGCGGAAAGCCTCAAGAGTCAGAAAACGAGCGGCTAAGCCGCCTCGATCTCCACCTGGTTCGTATTATAAGTCGTAGCCCCGCATGGCGCTGCCCGATCCGTGGTCAACACGTTGGCACACCCCTGCGAATCGACCCCGTCCTTCCTTGGCGCGTACCAAGCCCCTTCCTTGATCGACACCACTCCCGGCGCGATCCGATCCGTCACCTGCGCCGGCAACACTGTCGCACCAATATCGTTAAACACCCGCACAAGCTGCTTGTCGACGATCCCACGCGCCGCCGCATCATCAGGATGCATCCAAACCGTATCGGGATCGACCCGAGCGAGCCCGGGTTGGTTACCATGGATACTATGCGTACGTGCTCGAGATTTTGGCGTACACAAGCTCAACGGGAACCGTTGCCTATCGTCATCGGGTGCGAACCATGTCGGAATCGGCGGGATCACCCCTAAACCATACGGATTAGGGTTGGCCGCCAAAACCGTCGAATAAACCTCGATCTTCCCAGTCGGCGTCGCAAAAGCCCGATCCCCGCGGATCTGTCCGGCAAATGCCACCGCATCCTCCGGCACCGGAAACCGAGCAACCCCCTGTTCGGCGAACGCATCGAAATCATCCACGGCGTCGGAAGTCAGTTCCCGCAGCCACTGCGCCTCGGACTTGTCATTATACCCGTTGATCCCAACCCGCCGGGACAATTCATCGAATATATCGATGTCGTTGCGGCACTCATACATCGGCTCGATCGCCTGCCTCATATAGATCGCGTAATGCCCGGCCCCAGCCCAAGGCGTATGCACATCGTTCCGTTCCCAAAAGGTCGTCGCCGGCAACACGATATCGGCCAGTCGCGCCGTCGGGGTCAGGAAATGATCCTGCGCGACAATGAACTCCACCTTGTCCAGCGACGCCGCCATTTTCCCCGCATTCGGGCACTGGTTGAACAAATCCCCGCCCGAGGAATAGATCATCCGAATATCCGCCGGATAGCCACCCGCCGTGCCCCGCGCCAGCAGGTCCGCCAGCAGCGGCGAGGCCACCCTGGACTCGATCGGGTTCTTCCCAATCGGCAAACTCTTCACCCCCGCCTTACCCGTCGCCCCATTGCTGACGCCCGAACTACCCCCGCTGACCCCAACATTCCCGGTAATCGCCGCCAGCGCATAAGCCGCCCGATGGAACTGCTCGCCAAACATCGTCCGCCCGGCCGCATACCCGGCCTGCAACGCCGCCGGTGTAGCCGAGGCAAACTCCACCGCCAGCCGCCGGATCGTTTCGGCCGGGATACCGGTGATCACCGCCGCCCATTCCGGCGTTTTCGGCTGCCCATCAGACAACCCCAGCAGATACGACCGATAAGACGCGCCTTCCGGCACCTCCCCCTCATCAAACCCATGCACGTAACGATCGCAATACGCCTGGTCGTGCAGACCCTCCGACACGATCACGTACGCCATGGCAATCAGCGCCGCAGCGTCCGTGGACGGACGAATAAACACATGCTCATCTGCCAATTGCCGGCTGGTCATCGTCACCCGTGGATCGATACAAATGATACGAGTGCCGTTCTTCTTCGCATGCTTCAGATACTGCATCGTCCCGGTGCCGAACGTGCCATCCCCCGGACTCCACCCCCACATCAGGATCAGCTTGGAGTTAATAAAATCCGTCGGCTCCCGCCCAGCCGACTTATAATCCTTCTCGCCATAAGTAATCCGGACCGAGAAAACCTCCGCCTCCGCCGACATGTTGGACCAAAGATCGGTACACCCTCCGAACATGTACAAAAACCGTTGCGCCGCCACCCGTCCGTGCAACATCGACTGGCTACCGGTGCGAGACGCATCCAGGATCGCCGCATTGCCATACGTCTCCCGAATCCGCAGCATCTCCGACGCCACAATCCCCAGCGCCTCGTCCCACGTGATCCGCTCATACTGACCCGACCCGCGCGGGCCAACTCGCCGCATCGGATATTTCAACCGATCCGGATGATAGGTCCGCTCGATCTGCCCCACCCCACGCGCGCATGCCGGCAAGGGCGGATGTTCAGGGTTCCACCGGCGCGCATCCGTCGAGATATGCACGATCCGCCCGTCCCTGACATGCGCGTTGACCACGCAGCGCCCGCCGCAATTGTGCCCGCAGGTACTGGTGACAACAGTCTCATCCGGCTTGGCGGCAACCCGCGGGGCTTCGTAGATCGTAGCACTCACGGGCTATGGCTCCTCGCCTGTTGGATCGCCTGCCAGACCCGTTCCGGCGTCGCGGGCATGTCCATATGGGTGACGCCCAGCGGCGTCAGAGCGTCCAGTATGGCACTGATCACCGTCTGCGGGGCGGCAATCGCTCCGGCCTGGCCCGAACCTTTCACCCCCAGCGGATTGGCCGATGTCGGCACACCCGTCAGCGTCACATCCAAATCCGGCAGATCCACCGCCCGAGGAATCTGATAATCCATGAACGATCCGCTCAGCATCTGCCCCGAGTCCGGATCGTACACGGTATGTTCCGTCAGCGCCTGCCCAATCCCCTGGGCAACCCCGCCCTGAACCTGCCCGATCGTCAGCAACGGATTGATCAGCGTGCCATAGTCATCGACGGCGGTATAACGGTCCAGCGTCACCTGCCCCGTTTCCGGATCGATCTCGACCTCCGCCACATGGCAGCCATTGGGAAACGTAATGATATCCAGCAGGTTCCAGACATACGTGTCCAACGATGTATCGCGCGCCACCGCAAGCAGATCGACCGACCGGTCATCCGCCGCATAACGACCAGCCGAGAATACGATCTCATCAACCCCAGCCTGCAACAATCGTGCGGCTACAGGCTTCCCCTTATCGATAACCTGCTGCGCCGCATTGCACAGCGCCGCGCCACCCATATGCATGGACCTGGCGCCCCCATGCCCATTCCCTTCGGCGATTTCCGCCGTATCAGCCTGCACGTACCGGAACTGCTCCAACGGCAAACCCAGCAGATCGGCGGCAATCTGCGGATAGGCAGTCTCGTGCCCCTGCCCATTACTCTGGGTACCCACAAGCAACGTCACGATATCATCCGCACCGAAACGGATCTCCGCCCCTTCATTCGGCGCCCCCCGAGCGGTCTCCAGAAAACACGCCACGCCAATACCGCGCCGCAATCCAAGGCTTTCGCTAACAGCCCGACGCCGGTCGAACCCGGCATAATCAGCCAGTACCAGGACATCGTCGATATTGGCAGCAAACCGGCCACAATCCACGACGGTACCGAGCGCCTTCTGGTACGGAAACGCCGCGATCAAATTACGCCGCCGCAACTCGATCCGATCGAATCCACAACACAGCGCGGCTTTATCGATCAGCCGCTCGATCAGGTAGTTCGCCTCGGGCTTCCCAGCCCCGCGATACGCGTCGATCGGCGCGGTATTTGTAAAAGCCGCCCGCACGTCCATACAAATAGCCGGAATCACATACCCACCACCCATCGCCGCCGCCGGCGCATTGGTGGAACTGCCAGGCCCCCCGCCCGACATATAAGCCCCCAACCCAGCGACGGTGCTGACATCCAGCGCCAAAAACCGCCCCTGAGCATCCAGCGCCAATCGAGCGACGGACCGATTATCCCGCCCCTGCGCAGTGGAAACGAAATCCTCCGCCCGATCCTCGACCCATTTCACCGAACGCCCCAACCGCCGAGCACACCACAGCAACATAACCCATTCCGGGTACAAACAGTTCTTGATGCCAAACCCACCGCCCACATCAGGCGCCGACACCCGCACCTGATCCTTCCGGCACCCAAACACCCCGGCAAGCTGATCGCGGATCGCATGCACGCTGGCCGCGCTCACAAACAGCTCGAACCCATCCTTCCAATCCGCGATCGCCGCCCGAGTCTCGATCGGCGCAATTACCAACCGGTTGTTGACCACGTCGATCTCCACGACATGATCGGCACCCGCGAACGCCGCATCCACCGCGGCACGATCCCCCCGTTGGAAACGAAACGACTCGTTCCCCGAATCCCACAGCAGCGGCGCCCCGGGCGCCAGCGCCGCCGCCGCATCCACGACACAGGGCAGGGGGGTATAGTCCACCACCACCTGTTCCGCCGCATCGCGCGCCGCCACCGCCGTCTCGGCGACAACGAAAGCCACCGGATCCCCAACATGCCGCACCACACCCCGAGCCAACGCCGGACGCGGCGGCACGTTCATCGGCGCAACCGTCGCCACCTGGGTCGCACACGGCAACAGCCCCAGATCGGCAATATCCTCATAGGTGTAGATACCCAGCACGCCCGGCATCCCACGCGCCGCCACCGTATCGATCCGCTCGATCGTGGCGTGCGCATGGGGCGACCGCACAACATGCGCCCACCCCTGCCCCACCCAATTCACATCATCAACAAACACCGCTCGGCCCATCAAAAACCGAGTATCCTCCAACCGCCGGATGGATTGGCCGATGAATGGCGCCATCTACAACCCGAGCTTGTCAGTCAGGCCATAACCCTTGGCCAAATCAACGACCTTGGCCCAAGTGGCATCCTCGATCAGTATGCCGTTCTTGCGCCGGTCCTGCTCCTTCTTGTACTCGACCTCACCCGGATAGAACACCTCGGTAAAGCCCTGCGCCAGCGGCGTCGCCTTCAAGTATTGCGCGAACTCGGTCACTTCCTGCTTGAACACCGCGAGATCACGGAACGCCGCCACATTGAACACCGCAATGAAGCAACCATCATTGTGCCGTCCACTCGGTTCCACACCGAAACCAAGCCCGGTCAGCAGCCCGGACATGATCTCCACAATCGCCGCCAACCCCGTGCCCTTGTAACCCTCCGCGCCACCCAACGGCAGCAGCGCACCACCCGCCTTCAGCACCTTCGGATCGGTGGACGGCCGCCCTTCCGCATCGATCAACCACCCGGTCGGCACCTGCTCCCCCCGAGCAGTCGCGACATTGATCTTGCCGGCGGCGGCCGCCGAAGTCGCCATGTCGAAAACAAACGGCCCATCCAGGTTGGACGGGATAGCAAACGAAATCGGATTGGTCCCCAGGCGCGCCTTGGCCCCGCCAAACGGCGCGACCGCCTTGGCCGACCGCCCCGAATCGGCGGTGATCATCGCGATCATCCCCTCGGCCGAGGCCAGCATCGGATAACTCGCCAGCCGCCCGATATGGCTCTGCCGGAACACCGTCGCCGCGGCCACATTCTGCTTCTTCGCCTTCTCGATCGTATAGCGCATCGCCCGGTCAGTCACCGCGTAGCCAAAACCCCAGTTGCCGTCGATCACCGTCGTGGTCGGAGTTTCCTGCGTAATGACCCATGGCGCCTGCGGAACGATATGCCCCGCCTTGATCCGATCGATATAGCTCGGGATCAGATGGATACCGTGGCTGTCATGGCCAACAAGGTTGGCGCCGACGTTGTAACGGGCAATGATGACGGCCTCTTCCGCTGAAGCGCCGGCCGCGATCAGCAGCGCTTTCTCGATTTCGATCAATTTTTCCGCGGTTACGGTGGGCATGGACTCTCTCCCCTGATTCCCTGCCGGCAGGCTAGCCCAGGGGCGCCCAGTTGGCCAGAACGCCAAAACCAGCGTAACGTGCCCGCTGGAGAATAACGCAAAGGGAGCGGATCATGGCGAGCAAGTCCAATGTCTACGCCGGCGTCGCAGGCTACGTGGGCCGGGCCGATCAGAAGGGGACGGTGGGCGTGTTCACCCGTCCGGCGGACACCGAACGCTGGGAACATGCGCTGACCGACAAGGAAACCTACACCGTCAACATCCATCCGACCGACCCGAACGTGGTGTTCGCCGGCACGGCTGACGGCGTCTACCGCAGCACGGACCGAGGCAAGTCCTTCCAGCGCACCAATTTCCCCGACAAGAACATCCAGATCTGGTCGTTCCTGGTAGACGCCAACAATCGGAAATTGATCTACGCCGGCGGCTCGCCGATCAGCCTGTATCGCAGTGAGGACACCGGCGAAACCTGGCGCGCCCTGCCGAACCCTGGCATGCCGGATCGCGCGGTGATGCCGTTCGCCTGCCGCGTGATGCGCATGGCGCAGCATCCCTCCAAGCCCGGCACAATCTTCGCCGCGCTGGAGGTCAACGGCGTGATGCGCACCGACAACGGCGGCGAAAGCTGGAGCGATTGCAGTTCCGGCCTGATCCAACTGGCGCAACAGCCGCACCTGAAAAGCAAGATCGTCAGCGACACCTACAACGAAGGCATGCTGGACGGCCACGCCATCGCCATCAGTCCGACCGACCCCGACAAGGTGATCCTGGCCGTGCGGATGGGCCTGTTCGAGACCGCGGACGCCGGAAACACCTGGCAGGACATGGAACTTGGCCGCTTCTCCCCCACCACCTACGGCCGCGACATCCGGGTGTCGCCGCAGGACGGCAACACGCTGTACGCCGCGCTCAGCGTCGCCGCCGCCAGCAAGGACGGCGCGATCTACCGCAGCACCGACAAGGGCACGACGTGGAAACGTTTCGACAAAGTGCAGGTCCACGGCACCATCATGTCCGTCGCGCTGCATCACACCGATCCAGACCAGGTCTACATCGGTGCGCGCTACGATGGAGAGATCTACGGCACCCAGGACGGCGGCACCACCTGGGACTCTCTCCCGCTACCCGCCGGCGTAAAGGACATCTATTCCGCCGCCGTGGGCTGACCGTCAATTCGTCATGGTGGGCGAAGGCCCACCATCCACGCCTTCCCGTGTATGGACAAAGCCGTGGATGGCGGACCTGCGCCCGACATGACGGGAACACTCCCTACCCCAGCGCAACCCAAGCCATCACCATCACATACCCTGTAATGGCGATCCCCGCATGGATCGCCATTACAACGCCCTTCCGGCGCAGCAACAACAACCCGATCCCGGTCAGCAGCGCCACCGCAAACAACCCCGCCGCCACGGCACCAAACGACCCGGCACCGACCGCAACACCCCGCGCCGGCCCCCGCAACGCCAGCAGCAACAATCCCAGCCCTGCCGCTCCAACCACCGCGTGCGCCCCACCAGCGGCTAGCGGCGGCCGAGACTCCCCCCGCAAATGCCAAAGCGCCAGCCCCGACCCGGCAAAAACCGCCAGCGTCAGAACCCAAAACGCAGCCGAAACCAACAAAACTACGCCACCACGCCCAACCCACGCAGTCGCGCGACATCGGCAGCGCTATACCCAGCCTCCAGCAGCACAGCCTCATTATGCTGGCCAACCGATGGCGCCCGAACCGCCGGCACCTTCTCCACCCCATCGATGTGGAACGGACTCATCACCGTCATCCCCTGCCCATCGCCGAACGGCACCAGCGCGCCGGCGTGCCGCATCTGCGGATCGTCCAGCGCCTCATTCACCGTCGCAACGATCCCGAACGTGACACCGACCCCGTCCAGGATCGCACGCCACTCCGCCAGGTCGCGCGTGGCAAAAACCTCATCCAACACCAGCACCAAATCCCGAGCATGCCGCTTACGAGCATCCGTCGTGGCAAACCGAGGATCGTCCGTCAGCTCCTCCCGCCCGATCGCACCCAGGAAGCCACGCAACTGCCGCTGCTCATTGAACAGCGCCATGATGAACCAGCGCCCATCCCGAGACCGATAATGATTCGCCAGCGCATTCGGCGCGTCGTCCCGGTGCGGCCGCAACCCGACATCCTCACCGAACAACCGCGTCTGCACGGCACACCCGTTCGCCCACAACCCGTTTTGCAACAAAGACGACCGCACCACCCCGCCCAACCCGGTCTTCTCCCGCCGGTACAGCGCCGTCACGATGGCAGAATAAACACCGGTAGCACTGGGAAAATCCCCCATCCCCGGCATCGACCGAGACGGCACGGTCTCCGCATCCGACCGCACCATGTCCATCAGCCCGGTACGAGCCCAATACGCAGTAGAATCGAATCCGGTCTTCGCAGCCTCTTCGCCTTCTTCCCCATACGCCGTGAACGAAGCATAGATCAGCCGCGGATTCAGCGGAGTCAGGTCCGCCGGCGCCATCCGCAGCCGATCGCGCACCGGCAGCGGAAAGTTGGTAATGAAAACATCAGCCGAGGCCGCCAGACGATGCAGCACCGCCTGCCCGTCCGCATGCTTCAGATCCAGCGCCAAACTACGCTTGTTCCGAGACGTCAACTGCCAGTAGTAATCCACCGGCTTGCCCGGAATCGGCGTCGACGCCCGCCAAGGATCGCCCACCCCCGGCGGCTCGATCTTGATCACGTCGGCACCGAAATCCGACATGATCGTCGCCGCCGCCGGCCCGGCGATCCAACTGGCGCAGTCGATAACCTTCAGGCCGGTGAACAAGCTTTCCGTCATCACGGCGCCTGGTTGCTGAAGATGATCGTTCCGGACGCCGCGAACATCCCGCCCACCCCATGGCAGACAGAAATCTTCGCATCCGGAATCTGCGCCGGCGCGACACCCCGCATCTGCCGCACGCTCTCCTGCAACGCATACATCCCGTACATGCCGGAGTGCATATACGACAGCCCGCCGCCATTGGTGTTCAACGGCAACGACCCACCCGGAGCGGTATTGCGGCCGGCGATGAACCCTGCCGCCTCGCCGCGAGGCAGGAACCCCAGATCCTCCAGGCCGTAAAGAGGCAGATGCGCGAACGCATCATAGATCATCAGGTGATCGACGTCCTTGTGCGCGATCCCCGCCTCCTTGAACGCCGTCGGCCCCGCCACCCGGAACGCCCGAGACGACGTGAAATCCTCCATCTGGCTCACCATCGGCGTCTCGGCGCTTTCCCCGGTGCCCAAAATGTAAACCGGCTTGGTCGGGAAATCCTTCGCCCGCTCCGCCGAGGTCAGGATCAGCGCCCCGCCGCCATCCGTCACCAGGCAACACATCAGCAACCGGAACGGATAGGCGATCATCCGGCTGTTCAGCACGTCATCCGTGGTGATCAAATTCCGAAATGTCGCCCGAGGATTCTTCGACGCCCATTCCCGTTGCACCACGGCAACCTGAGCGATCTGTTCCACCGTCACGCCATACGTTTTCATATACCGCAGCACCGGAATGGTGAACATGCTGGGCGGCCCCATCGGACCGAACGGCTGCTCGAACTGCCCATTCAACGACTGCGGATGCACCGCACGCGCCGGGTTCCCAACACGGGATTTTCCCGATTCACCATGCGTGATCAGGATCGTCTTCGCCAACCCCGCCTCGATCGCCGCCGCCGCATGGCGGACATGGATCATGAAACTGCATCCGCCCACCGCCGTGCCGTCGATCCAGGTCGGCGTAATCCCCAGATAATGCGCCAACTGCACCGGCGTTTCGTTGGCGGCGCAGGCGATGCCGTCGATATCCTTCGGCTTCAACCCGCAATCGGCCATCGCATTGATCGCGGCATCGGCATGCAGCCCAAGCTGCGACAATTCGGGAATAACCCCCAAACGAGTGGTCTCGGCGGCGCCGACGACGGCAACTGTATTGTGCGGCATCGGATCAACCTTTCGCCGGGCGGAAGAAGGGAAGGGTAATGGTATCGGTCTGCGGCTCGAACACCACCTCAACAGGCATATCCAGGACCAGTGCCTCGGGTGTCTGCTCGCACCCGACGATATTGGTCATCATCCGAGGCCCTTCGGCCAGTTCAACCACGGCGATGGCATAAGGCGGCGTGAAACCAGGCACCGGACGATGATGGATCACATAGCTATAAAGGACAGCCTTCCCGCTGGCCTTGGTGACGGACACCTTCCGCGACGCGCAAACCGGGCAGAACGGCCGAGGCGGGAAATACACCTTGCTGCATTCGTCGCAGCGCTGCAGCAGCAGCTCGTTCGCCTTGGTGCCGTCCCAGAAATGCTGGGTCTCCGGGGTCGGCTGCGGCAAAGCGCGTCCTGGTGTCGCCATGGTTCGTTGTCCTCCTGTCCGATAAACAGAACGTTAAGCTGCCTCCGTCCCGCCCGCAACTGACACCCACCGCCCCCTAGGCCCTGGCCGAGGGCCACCAGCATAAACCCTTCTCCGCGTGCTCTGCGCCCCGCTCTGCGCGCTCTGCGTTAAGATCAGGAAAACATCCCAGCACGGACGGCACCGCTTACCCCCAGCTCAGGCAACCCCCGCAACTCAGGGCCGAACCACCATGGTCTTCGCCCGATGCGGACGCGTCATCGCCTCCAACTGCAACAACTCGTTCAACTGCACCGCCGTCAGCAACCCCTCATCCAAAATCACCTCGGTCACCGACCGTTTCTCCGCCAGCGCCCGCTGCGCCACCCGAGACGACGCCTCGTACCCCAGCGTCGGCACCAGCGCCGTCACCAGACCGATGCTGCCGCGAACAAGGGTTTCGCAATGCTCCCGATCCACCTCGATCCCCTCGACGCACCGGGTCCGCAACGTTTCCACCGCCGCCGTCAGCATCCGCAACGCATTCAGCACGCAGTAGCCGATCGTCGGCTCGAACGCGTTCAACTGCAGCTGCCCACCCTCCGCGCACATCGTCACCGTCAGGTCGTGGCCTATCACCAGGAACGCCACCTGGTTCACCACCTCTGGGATCACCGGGTTGACCTTGCCCGGCATGATCGACGACCCCGCCTGCACCGCCGGCAGCAACAGCTCACCAAACCCGGTACGCGGCCCGCTCGACAGCAGCCGCAGATCGTTACAGATCTTCGACAACTTCACCGCGATCCGCTTCAGCAGCCCCATGAACAGCACGAACGCCCCCATATCGGACGTCGCCTCGATCAGATTGGTCGCCGGCATCAAAGGTTGCCGCGACGCCCGAGCCAACTCTTCCACCGCCAGACTGGCATAACGCGGATCGGCATTGATCCCGGTGCCGATCGCCGTCGCCCCCAGGCTGATCTCCCGAAACAATCCGGCGATCTCCCCCAACCGAGCCACATCTTCCTTCAGCGTGGCATGGAAACCGTCGAACTCCTGCCCCACCGTCATCGGCACCGCGTCCTGAAGCTGGGTGCGCCCCATTTTCAGCACATCGGCGAACTCCACCGACTTCGTCTTGAACGCAAACGCCAGATCGTCCAGCGCCGCCGCCAACGGCGCGGTGGCGAAAATCACCGACAGCCGCAACGCCGTCGGATATGCATCGTTGGTCGACTGCGCCATGTTGACGTCGTCATTCGGATGCAGGGCGGAATAAGTCCCACGCCGCAGCCCCATCGTTTCCAGCGCAACGTTGGCGATCACCTCGTTGGCGTTCATGTTGGTCGAGGTCCCCGCGCCGCCCTGGATCGCATCCACCACGAACTGGTCGTGGAAGCGTCCGTCCTCGGCGATCATCAGACAGGCCCGCTCGATCGCCGCCGCCTTCGCCTCCGGCAGATACCCCAGCCGCTTGTTCGCCCTGGCCGCCGCCAGTTTCACCAGCGCCAGCGCCCGCACCAACTCGGGGAAATGCCCGACCGGCACCCCGGTGATCGGAAAATTCGCCACCGCCCGCTGACTATGAATGCCCCAGTAAGCGGACATCGGCACATCCGCCTCTCCCAGCAAATCATGCTCCCGCCGCGTCTCAGCCGACGCCGTATGCAGCGGGCTCGGTGGCTCCTGTCCGGTGCGCTCTCCAACGACCAGAGGGGCAGGTATCGGCTCGTCATTCATCCGCAACCTCCTGTATCAGCTCAGCAGCACGGCTTTGCCGATCACCGCGCGATCGATCACCACCTGAAGCGCCTGGGCCGCCTGCTCCAACCGGAACGTATGAGAAATGCGAGGCCGCAACTTGCCCTGTTCCGCAAGCACAACCAACGCCTTCATGTTGGCGATCGCCAAGGCCGGGTTGGCTTCGTTCAGCCCGCCGATGCGCACCCCGATGGCGTCGATGCCCTTGATCAGCAGATAGTTGCTTCTGATATTGGTTGGGCCGCCGCCCAGGAAGCCCAGGATCAGCAGCCGCCCGCCCCACGCCAGGCAGCGCAACGATTCGTCGGCCACCTTGTCGCCGATCGGATCGTAGACAATGTCGACGCCCCGCCCGCCGGTCAGCGCCTTCACCTGGTCGACAAAGCCGGACCGGTAGTCGATCGCGTGATCGGCGCCCTCGTCCAGGCAGGCCTGGCGCTTTTCCGCACTGCCGGCGGTGGCGATCACCTTGGCGCCGAACGCCTTCGCCATCTGGATCGCCGCAATGCCGATGCCACCCGCGGCGCCATGCACCAGCACCCACTCACCGTCCTGCATCCGCCCGCGCTGCAACAGCGCATGATACGCGGTCGTGTAGGCACCGCGAAACACCCCCGCCTGCGCCATCGACAGCCCCGCCGGCACCTTGTCGCACAGCACAGCCTTCGCATTGCCCAGTTCCGCGAACGCCCCCAGTGAGTGCCGCGACATCACCGCGTCGCCCACCACGAAATCCGTTACATCCGGCCCTATCGCCACGACCGTTCCAGCCGCTTCGCTACCCGGAACGAACGGCGGTTCCGGACGAAACTGATACTTCCCCGCCAACATTAGCACATCGACGTATTGAACACCCCGGGCCGCAATTCGCACCTGGATCTCGCCGGCGCCTGGCGCTGCCGGATCGGGACACTCCCGCTCCACCAGCACTTCGGGCCCCCCGAAACGATCACATACAATTGATTTCACGCTGAAATTCTCCCCTCAATCCGAAAAATCGCCACAATCGGCATGCTTCGCGGCTCGTATGGCTTGATTGTGGTCAAATCCTTCCGGTAAAACACAACCTCAGAGATTATTGATCCCGCCGCGACACCCCGAGGTTTTCATGCCACATCGCGCTATGCTGACCGAAATGGTCCGATCTAGCCAGTCCGACGACGTCTATATTTTTGAGACCCTCCGTGCCACACCGTTGCTGCGCGATCTTACCGATCCGGTCCTGCAACGGCTCACCACTATCAGCAAAATCGTCAACACGCCGGAAGATGTCGAGATCTGCCGCCAGGGCGACGCCGCGGCCGAACTTATCATCGTGATGAGTGGACAACTCGCCGGCTTCAGCACCGCGCCCAACGGCACCGTCGCCGTGGTCGAAATCATCCGCGCCGGCGAAACCCTCGGCCTCGCCTCCCTGCTGGCCCGCCTGCCACGCCTGCTGGGCGTCCGCACCGTCACGCCCAGCAGCCTGATCTCGATCGACGCCGATGGACTGATCGCCCTGGTCGAGCAGGAACCATCGCTCGCTCTCGCCCTGCTGCGCGCCGAGGCCAATGAGTTCCACGCCCTGGTCCGCCAGGTGTGCGACCTCAAACTGCGCACCACCGCCCAGCGGCTGGGCTGCTATCTGCTGTCGCTGTCCGCCGAGAAGCAGGCCAACGCAACCGCCCTGCGCCTGCCCTTCGACAAGCGCCTGCTGGCCGCCCGCCTCGGCTGCCGCCAGGAAAACCTGTCCCGCGCCTTCGCCGCACTCCGCGGCTTCGGCGTCGAAACCCACGGCGCTCGGGTCATCCTGCACGACATCGCCAGCCTGAAAGCCTACTCCGAACCGGACGAAGCCTCCGCCTGAGACCCCCGGAACCGCGCCGGCATCCTCCCATCATGGCCGGGCACGTCCCAGCCATCTTCTGTTGACCCCATCCGTCATGCCGGCGCATGCCGGTATCCACGCCTTTTACCAGCGGAAACAAAGGCATGGATGGCGAGCCTAAGCGGCCTCGTCCGCCACCACGTACCGCGTGCTGCCCGCGATGTGCAGCGCAATATCCAACGGCCCGCCGAACCCCCCGAACAGACCGGCCGGCACAACCGCGTCCCCATCCGTCCAGCGCAGCGACAGCGCCGCCTCGAACGCGTGAAAACCCCGCACAAACCCTGGCTCCGCCGCATCCACGACAGCCAGCCGCGCACCCCGCCGCAGTTCGATCCGCCGCACCGCCACCCCCAGCAGCCGCGGGTCCCGCGCAAACCCCAGTTCCGCCGGCACACCGGCCCGCGACACGATACGGATCTCCGCCGGTTCGACCGGCAGCGAAAACACATGGATTCCACCATGACGTGAACCAGCCTCCACCCGCCTGCCATCAGCAAGCAGATGCAGGTCCGGATCGTCCGTCACCGGCTGGCCCGGCCGAGGACCGGATCGCTCCAGCAACCGCACCCAGACCGCATCGACGATCGGCCCGCCGGTCAGCACCGGCGCACAGGGCGGTTTCGCCGGCTGGTCCCATCCGTCACTGGCATTCTGGAACAGCCACCGGTTGCCATCGTCACGATAGCTTTCCGCCGGCGCGCCGTTGGCCAGCAGAACGTCATGCGCCTCCAGTTCGACATGATACAGTTCCACCTCCTGCGCGCCGTCGTCCCAACAGATCGACCGGTGATTGACCAGGAATTCCGCCGGAATCAGCCGTCCATCCAGATGCAGCGAGTGACCCTTGGTCACCCGCAGATCCGCATACGGCACATTATCCGCCAGCGCGCCCCTGCGCAGCACGACGGGGGTCGCCGCGCTTCGCCGCCCCCGGGTCGCCAGCACACGCCCCGCCCCAACCCAGACGACCGGCCGAACGATCCCCGCCTGTGTCAGCACCGGATCGCCACGCTTCAGACGCTCCACCGGCACCTCGCCAGACGGAGTCCTGATCCTCGTGCCGGCACAGAAGCACAGCACACCGATGTCGGTGCCGGTCCCATGCGCATCCTGCGACGTCGAAAAGCGCGTATCGTCAGCCAGCCCGGCAACCGCCAACGTGTCGGTAACGCCGCCGCTGGTAACCGACAGCACACCGCCGGCAATCGAGGCCGTGGCGCCAGTGACGAACGGCAACCCGGTCAGATCGATCGTGTCCCCGGACATGAATTCGAAGATGCCAGCACCAAAATTGCTGCTCTCGGCGATTTGCAACAAACCACCGGTTCCGTTGAAATACACAGCCCCGTAAGCGGAAACAGACCCTGTGGCCGAGAATGTGCCGCCCGCATCGATCAAGACCGGACCGGGCCCGCCGAGATCGCCGGCGACGGTCAGCACGCCGCCATTGGCGATATCGACCCGACCATCATCGCTGATCCCGGCGCCACCGATATCGAACGACCCGTCAACCGTCAGGGTCACGCCCGAACCCAGCGTCCCGCCGCCGCCTTCGGTCCAGGCCGCACCGGAATCGATGACAATCTGGCCGAAATCGATGTATTGCGCACCGGACGCCGCGATGGTTCCGATCGCCCCGGCGATTCCGGCGGCGAATTCCAGCGTGCTGAGATAGACACTGCCGAGCACGTTCCCGCCATCGACCGTGCCGAGAAACACCGCCCCCGGATCGACCTTCACCAGCCCCGTCGCGCCGGCATAGATATGCACGGAAGCGATACCGCCGCCGACCGTTCCGGCGTTTTCGACCGTGCCACCATCGTAGATACGGACGCCGTTGCTGCTTCCCTCGATGACGCCGCCGGCCATATTGGTGATCAGGCCGCTGCTGGTCGCGACACCGATGTCGGCCGTCGAACCGATCAGGCCATAATTCGTAACCACCGCGAAATTGCTCGACCCGACGCCATACAGCACGCCGCCGATCGTCCCCAGCGCCTGGTTGACGACCGTGCCGCCACCGCGCAGCCCGATGCCGACGCCACTTCCCCCATCCGCAGTGATGGTGCCCGTGTTGTTCACCAGTCCCGGATTGATAAGATAGACGCCGACCGCCGTCGCACTGATTAAATTCTGGTTCAGCACAGTCCCGCCGGCTTCCAGCGCCACACCCGTCGCGCCCTGCACGATCCCCTGGTTGGTGACCACCCACTGCGCGAATGCGGACCCGTAAAGTCCCGCCTGCAACAGCGCGTCGGACGAGATTGTTGTCGGATTGTCGCCCGCCGTGCTGAGCGTCACTTGCGCGGTCACAACACCACTGATCGTCCGTCCGGCCATTTACACGCCCATTTTATTTACGGTTGAGTGCCAATCCCGCGCTGCACCCGCCATTTCAGCAGTGAACCCGGTC